>JANOSN010000728.1:0-1193 GCA_031415895.1 Polaromonas sp.
AATACTTGGACTACAACACTATTTAACCAATAAAAATGGCTGATCAGTCTCCCAATCAGCCATTTCCAAAAACTAATAAAAACTAAGACAATTTAGCGCAAAAACGTCTTCAATGCAGCTTGTAAACGACGTGCCTTGCCAGCATCAAAGGCGCTGCTGAGCACCGCCGTAGTGTCTAGCGCCCACGTGTCTACCGGGGCCGGGTCGTTACGCTTGGTGAGCAGTTGCAGCTGCAACATGCGCCGCGCACTGATGTGCTCTGCGGGCGTGGGCACGTCAGCCGCCATCTCTAGGCGCAGCAGTGCGGTGTCGGCATCAACCTTGGCTGCGGGCGCGGTGCCTACGGCGCTGGCCCATGCGGTGCGGGCGGCTGGGCTGACGTTGCGGCCCAGCAGTTGGGCGCTTGGCAAGCTATCCGCTTGGCGCTGCTCCCATGCAGTGATCAGCGCAGTAAGAGATTCGCCATGGGCTTGGGCTGCTAACTTTTTAAGCGTAGCTTGCGCACGGTCTAGCGCGTCGCGCTGGGCGTAAAACGCGGTGTTGGACAAACGCGGGCCGCGGTCTTCCATGGGGTCACCACCACGCTCACCGCCACGCTCACCACCACGGTCTGCGCCAAAACCTGCACGGTCGCCAAAGCGGCCTGCGCCATCACGACTAGCAGGTGCGCCACGGCTGTCACCGCGTGCGCCATCACGGTCACCGCCACGTCCAGCATCGCGTCCACCTGCGCCTGGGCCGCCGGGCTTACCACCAGGGCCGCTACGTTCACCAAACTTGCCACCTTTTTTATCGCCAAAACGGCCAGCAGGTGCTGCCTCTGCCCGCTTGCCACCTGGGCGGTCGTCGCCACCGCGCATAGCGATAACGGGCTTGGCTACTTTGACTGGGGCTGCAGGTGCAGCGGCAGGTGCAGGTTCTGCCGCAGCTTCTGCAGAGGACTCAGCAGATGAGTCCACAGACGCATCGGCTACAGATTCAGCAGACACCGCATCGGTAGGTGCAGTGGCGGCATCGTCGCTTACCGCCGCAGGCGCTACCTCAGTAGTGGCATCAGCCTCTACATTTGCATTTGCATTTGCATTTGCTACATTTTCGGTAGCATCTTGAGCAATAGATACTTGGACTACCGCCGTATTTTCTGCAGAATTTGGTGCATTTTTAGCAGCAAGAATGGCATCCGTGGCATCGGC
>JANOSN010000729.1:0-1003 GCA_031415895.1 Polaromonas sp.
ACCAAATACTCAGCAGGGTTAGCGCCTAAGTTATTGGTCACTATGCCGTAAACAAGCCATGTTAATGGCAGCAGGCACAGCGTAAACAGCACTGCTTTAGCTGCTGGCTTAAGCAGCAGGCCGCGATTTAGCACCATGAAACTATGCGCAACAAATTGCAGAGATAGGTAGCAGCAGTGAGCGGCAGCAATGTTTAGAAGAACTTTTTAAGATCCATGCCAGCGTACAACGACGCTACTTGCTGCTCGTAACCGTTAAACATCATGGTTTTGCGCTTTTTAGCAAACACGCCGCCCTCCTCGCCAATACGGCGCTCGGTGGCTTGGCTCCAGCGCGGGTGATCCACGGCGGGGTTGACGTTGCTGTAAAAACCATATTCTTGCGGCGCCGCTTTGTTCCATGCGGTTTTAGGTTCTTTGTCGGTGAAGCGGATTTTGACAATCGATTTACCGCTTTTAAAACCATATTTCCACGGCAACACCATGCGCACAGGCGCACCGTTTTGGTTAGGCATCACCTCGCCATACATCCCAAAAGTCAGCAGCGCCAGCGGGTGCATCGCTTCGTCCATGCGCAGCGCTTCAACATACGGCCAGTCCAACGCGCCGCCGCTCAAACCTGGCATGGTCTTTTTATCGGCTTGGGTGTAGAACTCTACATACTTGGCATTGCCAAGAGGTTCTACTTTTTTGATCAACTCGCTGAGCGAATAACCTACCCACGGAATCACCATCGACCAGCCTTCAACGCAACGCAAGCGGTAGATGCGCTCTTCTTGCGCGCTGAGCTTGATGAGGTCTTCTAGTGTGTATTTGGCAGGTTTTTTGACCAAACCTTCAATCTCTACTGTCCATGGCTTGGTTTGCAGCGTGTGGGCGGTTTTGGCCGGGTCGGACTTGTCAGTACCAAACTCGTAGAAGTTGTTATAGGTGGATGCATCTTTATAGTCAGTGACTTTTTCCATCACCACGGCGCCTGACACGGATGACTTGGCTCCTACCAG
>JANOSN010000730.1:0-1190 GCA_031415895.1 Polaromonas sp.
CTGAAGACTGGCAATATCCTTAATTTGCTCTTCAAGTTTCTTGGTTGCCGTCTTCAATACAGTGTTTTTGGACTGTTGACTCGCTATTTGCGACTGATACCAGCTGTAAACACCGACACAAATCACCAAGCCGAAAAGCGCAGACAGGCCCAAAGAAACAAAGAACGACTCCCGCTTGCGCTTTCGGGCCGCCTCGCGGTGGGGGAGCAGGTTAACAAGAATCACCGCAGAAACCTCCGCAACGCTAAGCCGCAAGCCGTCAAATAGGAGGCGGCTTCACGTTTCATTCTCTTTTCACGAACATTGCTGCCGATCGTCATCCCCTCAAAAGGGTCTGCTTGAACGCAGGCAAATGACGTTTGTTGTGTAACCGAATCGGCCAAGCCCGGAAGAGCAGACGAGCCGCCCGCCAGCATCACGTAGTCCACTTTGTTGTTAGGTGTGCTGGTGAAGAAAAACTGCAGCGCTCGGCCAATTTCCTGGGCCATGCTGTCAACGAATGGCTTTAAAACGCCTGACTCGTAGTCTTCTGGCAGATCGCCACCGCGCTTTTTGGTCTCTGCTTCTTCTGGAGAAAACCCATATTGTCGAACGATCAGTTGTGTGAGCTGAGCGCCGCCAAATGCTTGGTCACGCTCGTATAGGACTTCATCGTTGCGAATGACTTGCATACTGGTAGTCATGGCACCTACTTCAAACAGTGCCACCATGGTGTCAGCACTTTTTGCAGGCATGGCATCGATTAACCGGCTGGTTGCCAAACGCGATGCGTAAGATTCGACATCCAGTACTACGGGTGTAAGCCCCGCAGCTTCTGCCAAGCCTTGGCGGTCTTGAACTTTCTCTTTGCGCGACGCAGCGATTAACACATCAACATCTCCTGCCGATGTGCTGCTAGGACCGACGACACAAAAATCTAGGCTTACCTCATCAAGAGAAAAAGGTATGTATTGGTTAGCTTCTGATTCAACTTGTAGCTCCAGCTCGCCATCAGACATGCCGCCTGGCAACACTATCTTTTTAGTAATGACAGCAGAAGCAGGCAAGGACATGGCCACATTTTTGGTGCGGGTGCCACTTTTGGCGACGACCCGACGCACTGAGCTTCACGGCCCACCGCCTCAACTGGGCTCTTCTGGCACTCGTGGCATTCGCGGGGCTGCTCCTCGCGCCCGCGGCAACAATCTCGC
>JANOSN010000731.1:0-3814 GCA_031415895.1 Polaromonas sp.
CCCTAATAACGCCCAACCAAGCCAAGCTGCAAGATGTGCTGGCACTAGCTGGCGTGCAGTGGCAAACCTTTAACCCGCAAAAAACCTACCCAGTTAGCAACGACACTGCATTATGGGTACGGCTGCAGCTGGCTGTCACCACACCACCCAATGGCTGGAGCATCAAGGTACCAAAGCCGTATATAGATCGGGTTGAGGTGCACCTGCCCACCCCAACCACCCCAATCACCCCTAACACGTGGACAGTGCAAGCTGCAGGCGACAAGATAGCCCAAAGCGCCTGGCCTGTCAGCGGTCTGCACCCACAGTTTTTGTTGCCTGCACTGCCAGTGGGGGAACATACTATTTTTGTTAAATTTACTAATTCTGTGCCGTTCAATGCACAGGTGCAAGTCAATAGCGCGCAAGACAGCTTGGCAGACAGCCTAGGGCACATCATTCGCAGTGCGGGCATCAGCATATTGGTGCTTTGCATGGCTTTGATCAGCGCCTTCATGGCTTTGGTGTACCGCGACACGGCGTATGCGTGGTACAGCGCCTACGCCGTGTCTGCCGCCATCACAGCTGCGGCTTACACAGGCTTAGCTAACTATTTAGTATGGCCAAACGCTACTTTTTGGCCTGAAAGGTCTATCCATATCACTTTGCTTGTGAGCCTAGTATTGCAAATCATATTTTGCTATGTAACCTTCGAGCCTCAAAAACTATGGCCTCGGTTCACGGCCCTGGCGTGGTTTAGCGGCATCTTGACAGTCGCAGGTATCGCGGTGCTGTCGACAGAGCAAAATTTGTGGATGTATGCCGCCGGCCTGATGGTGCCTATGATTTGGAACTGTTTGATTGTTGTCAGCATGGTTGCAATGCGGCTGCGCCATGGCGAGATGTCTGCCAAGCTATGGATGCTGGCCTACATACCGCTGGCTGCCTTCGTCATCATCACTGTTTTAGAGGGTTTTGGTGGGCTTACCGAGGCTTTATTGGGCTATTACTGGCCTTTATATGCCTTGGCATTTGAAGTGCCCCTGCTGCTCTTAGCCTTGATGCTGCGAGCCAAGTTCCGCAATGCGCAGGCCGTCAGGCAGCACACACACCAGCAGCTTGACCCATTGACGGGGTTCTTACTGCCCAGCGCCCACTTAGACAATGCCACACAAATGTGGAGCCATGCTGATGCGATAGATAGCAAACTAACGGTGGTTTACGTGCAAGTAACCCAGCCATCGCGCCCACAAGCCTTGTTTGCAGATAAGAGCGAAACGCCCAGCGCTGAGAGCATTGTGCGAGTCTTACGCACAGTGTTTCACCAAGACGATGTATATGCTGTAGCAGCTAAAGACGTTTACGCCATTTTGATGCCTGGCAAAGTGCTGGGCGAATCCACACAAGTGCGCCTTACCCGCGTTATCGCGCAAATTCATATGCTGAATCAAGAACTAAAAACACAGTACCCTCTGCGCGCCAAAATACTAGCTTGCGACAACCAATCTATGCCCCTAGCTTGGGCCGATGTGCATACGGTTTTAATCAATAAATTCAATGATTCCAAGCGTTGGGACAATCGCAACATTAGGTATGTCAGGGCACGTGGCAGCGCCCAACAAGACATTGATACTGACTTGAGTGGCTTTTGGGACCAAGCCATGCAAGCATCTAGCGGGCAAAATACCACCAAGCCGTAGCGGTAATGGTTTGATGTCGATTGAAGCGTTTTATTAAAAAGCGGCTCAAAAGTAGCTGCCCAGACCTTCTACACTAAGGGCTATGGGCATCCCCAACAGCTTTATCCAAGAACTCATCGCCCGTGCAGACGTGGTGGAGATTGTGGGCAGGCACGTGCAGCTTAAAAAAGCTGGCGCCAATTATTCAGGCCTGTGCCCTTTTCATGGCGAAAAATCGCCCTCGTTTAGCGTAAGCCCCACCAAGCAGTTCTACCACTGCTTTGGCTGCGGTAAAAACGGCAACGCGATTAGCTTTTTGATGGATCACAACGGCATGAGCTTTATTGAGGCCATCAAAGACCTAGCCCAGTCCATGGGCATGCAGGTACCCGAGGACGAGCGCAGCCCACAAGACCGCGCCCGCGATGCCGAGATCAAAACCCGCCAGGCCACGCTGACCGAGGTGCTGCTGAAAGCATCAGACGCATACCGCGAGCATTTAAAAGACTCTGAACGCGGCAAATCATATTTTCGCCAGCGCGGGCTCACGGGTGAGATTGCCAAGCAGTACGCCCTAGGCTATTCACCCGAAGGCTGGCGCAGCTTGGCCAGCGTGTTTGCAGACTATGACGACCCGCTGCTGGTAGAAAGCGGCCTGGTCATTGAAAAGCCAGAAGACGACAACAACCCAAACGGCGAGAAAAAAAAATACGACCGCTTTCGTGACCGGGTGATGTTCCCCATCCGTAACGTCAAAGGCGAGACCATTGGCTTTGGCGGCCGCGTGTTAGACAAAGGCGAACCCAAATATTTAAACTCGCCCGAGACACCCGTGTTTAGCAAGGGCCGCGAACTGTATGGCCTGTTTGAAGCCCGCGCCGCCCTGCAAAAATCAGGCTACGTGCTAGTGACCGAAGGCTATATGGACGTGGTGGCGCTGGCGCAGCTGGGCTTTCCTAACGCGGTGGCCACGCTGGGCACGGCCTGCACCACCGACCATGTGCAAAAGCTGTTTCGCTTTACCGACCATGTAGTGTTTAGCTTTGATGGCGACGGCGCAGGCCGCCGCGCAGCGCGCAAAGCGCTAGAGGTAGCCGTGCCCTTTGCCAGCGACACGCGCACAGTGAAGTTTTTAACCCTGCCCGCTGAGCACGACCCCGATAGCTTTGTACGTGAATACGGCACCGACGCTTTTACACGCGCCGTGGCTAACGCTGAACCACTGAGCCAATTTTTAATGAAAGCCGCCCGCGAGGGCTGCAACTTAGACGAAGCCGAAGGCCGCGCCCGGTTTGCCGCACAAGCCAAACCGCTGTGGCTGCCCCTGCCCGACGGCGCGCTGAAACGCCAACTGGTGCGCGAGATGGCCAACCTGGTACAAATAGACGAACGCGAGCTAACCGACCTGTGGCTACCCAAAGCCGCACCCGACCACCGCGGCCAACCCGGCGAAGGCGGCAAAAACAGTAACTATAAAAATAATAGCAACAAAAGCAATAAATACTTGGACTACAAGGCTAAAACACCTCCAAAATACAGCCAAGAGTCGCGCCACAGCCCTTTAAACCTTCGCACCGGCCCCACTAGCCGCGCCGACCGCGCTTTGCAAATCTTGCTGATAGACAACACCGCCTGGGAGCTATTGTCCAGCGCCGAACACCACCTGCTGTGCAGCCTGCCCGCCCCCCACGGCCCCCTGTTAGCCTGGCTAGACGCCCAAATAGCCGAGCACGGCCCACAAATCTGGGGGGCTCTGAGCGAAGGGCTGCGCGGCCACACCCACGAGCAGATAGCCCGCAAACTGGTAGCCATCGTGCCCGACGAGATACAAAACGACGCCACCGAGCTAGCCGCCATCGTACAAAAAATGCACTTCGAAGCCGAAGACGCCGAGCTACGTGAGCTGTCCAGCCAAGTGGCCGACCCGGCCAAATTTGCGCGATACAAAGAGCTGATGGAGCGGCGCAAAACGCGTAGTCAAACTACCCCTGCTTAGCATTTAAGGTATAATCCATGTAACAACAAGCTAAGCGCGACAGCAGCACCTCCGTACCGGCACCGAGCACCACAGCGTCTCAAATGGCCAATCTCGCAAGGACTGCATCCCAAATGATCGCCCTAGCCTAGCTTCTTGTCTCCACCGCTCCCTGCGCCAT
>JANOSN010000732.1:0-1191 GCA_031415895.1 Polaromonas sp.
GTTGACGACAGTGCCAGGCCCAGCGCAGCCACTAACAACACTTTCCAAGAGTAATTTGTGCCAATAGTCCAAGTAAATACTGTCCAAGCTGCTATAAATAAAATAGCGGTACAGGCTCCCACCTGCAAACTGCCCCAGCCAAATATCGGCCTGCGCATGCTCCACAAACGCTGCGGCTCTAGCTCAAGCCCTACTAAAAACAGCATCAGCACCACGCCAAACTCTGCAAAATGCAAAATGCTTTGTACATCGGTCACCAAGCCCAACCCCCACGGCCCAATCGCCATGCCCGCTGCCAAATAGCCAATGATGGACCCCAAGCCCAGCGCCTTAGACAGCGGCACCGCCACCACTGCAGCGGCCAGGTAAATGAGGGAGTTAATGAGCCAGGGTGAGTGTTCCATCATCCAAGCTTACCTCGACTGCCTGTATATTCGCAAGATCAACGATTGAAATGACTTATGACCCAAGACACAACACGCCCACCATTGCCCGACCACTTATGTGTAGACCCGCGCAGCCCACACCATGTTGCAGCTATTTTTGAACATGCCATTGGTATTCGCCTGAACGACAAAGAGCGCAATGACGTTGAAGAGTATTGCATTAGCGAAGGCTGGGTCAAAGTGCCGGCAGGTAAAACGCTGGACCGAAAAGGGCAACCTTTGTTACTCAAACTCAAAGGCAAGGTTGAGGCGTTTTATCGGTAGTTTTGATAGATATAGTTATGCCAGCAGTAATTATTCCACCGTCACACTCTTCGCCAAGTTACGCGGCTTGTCCACATCTGTACCCCGCGCACACGCCGTGTGATAAGCCAGCAATTGCAGTGGCACCACATGCAAGATGGGTGACAGAGCGCCGTAATGTTCGGGCATGCGAATGACGTGGATGCCTTCGGCGTTTTCTATTTTTGAATCACTGTCAGCCAGTACATACAGCACGCCGCCGCGCGCGCGTACTTCTTGCATATTGCTTTTCAGCTTTTCTAGCAGGGCGTCGTTGGGGGCTACGGTGACTACGGGCATTTCGCTGGTGACCAGCGCCAGCGGGCCGTGTTTTAGCTCGCCTGCGGCGTAGGCCTCGGCGTGGATGTAGGTAATTTCTTTGAGCTTGAGCGCGCCTTCTAGGGCAATGGGGTAGTGCAGGCCGCGACCTAAAAACAGGGCGTTTTCATATTTGGCAAACTGC
>JANOSN010000733.1:0-7223 GCA_031415895.1 Polaromonas sp.
TTTGATGCTGCCTGGCACGATTTTGCCACCCCACTGGGCTTGCAGGGTCTGCACCAGCGGGTCGTTCATGATCAAGTCTTCAGCAGCTTGCTGGCGCGCGGCGATTTTGGCGGTATTGCGCTTAGCCCACGAGTCGAGTACCGGGCCTTGCTCCACCGTCAGCGCCTCGGTGCGGCCCAGCGCGGCAAAGGCGGCTTGCAGCTTGTCGCGGGCGGCATCGCTTTTAAGGGACGGTATGTCCACCCGCAGCGTCAGGTGCTGCGCGCCCTGCTCTACGCACTGGCTTTGCACGGCCAGCTCTTTGGTCAACGCGGTGATCGACTCAGCATCGAGCATCTGCTGCACCGCAGCCACCCACGCGTTGTGCACCGCGTCGGGCATAACAGCGGAGATACGCTGCTCGGTGCGGCTGGTGGGCACAGACTGCTCACGAATCGGCACTGCTATTAAATTGCTAGCTGTCTGAGTAGTAGATACTTGGACTACAGGCTGATTTAATGGGGTAAATGGTGCTAAAGGTGTTTGGACAGGCTCAGAAGGTTCCGGGCTGTGGTCTAAACCATTGGTTACGTGAGGCTGCTCGTCAAATTCAGCGGGGTCAAAGGGCCTGTCGGCTAGCGCGCTGCTGGATGTTTCAGTTTGCGGTGCTTGATGTGCTTGCGGCACTTCAGGCGCAGGCGCTACATTATTAATAGCTGCTTGAGCAGTAGATACTTGGACTACAGGCTGATTTGATGGTTTTTTTGGTGTTTCAGGCGCTGTTGGCGCTGAAATCAGGCTTTTTTTTTCAGCCAAATCAGCCGTCACCGTAGCTGCCTGCACAGCCAAGTTAGCCGGTTTAAACCCCTTAGGCTTAAACGCCAGCAGCCGCAGCAGCGTCATCGTCAAACCAGCATATTCGTCCGGTGCCAGCCCCAGCTCGGCCCGGCCGTGGATGCACAGGCTGTACAGCAGCTGCGTCTCATCAGGCGGCATGATGCCCGCCAGGCGCGCGGTCTCTACCGCTTCGCTGTCGGTGCTGTCGTAGCCGTCGGGCACGGTGTGCACCACCGCCATACGCTGCAGCACACTGGCCATGTCTTCTAGGGTGCTGGCGGCGCTCAGTCCGTTGATACGCAGGGCCTCTGACGTGTCGATGACTGTTTTGCCGTCGCCGCGTGCCAGTGCTTCAATCAGCCTGAACACATAGCTGCGGTCAACTGCGCCCAGCATTTGGCGCACATTGGCCTCAGCCAGGGTGCCGTTGCCAAAGGCAATCGCTTGGTCAGTCAGGCTCAGCGCATCGCGCATCGACCCCCGCGCCGCGCGCGATAGTAGGCGTAGCGATGCATCGTCGGTGGTCACCTGCTCAGCCTGCATCAGCTGCACCAAATGCTCGTGAATCGTCTCAGGCGCCATGGGCCGCAAGTTAAATTGCAGGCAACGCGACAGCACGGTCACCGGTACTTTTTGTGGGTCGGTGGTGGCTAATACAAATTTGAGGTACTCAGGCGGCTCTTCTAGCGTTTTGAGCATGGCGTTAAATGCCGTGTTGGTCAGCATGTGCACTTCGTCAATCATGAAGACCTTAAACCGGCCCTGCACGGGCTTGTACACCGCCTGTTCTAGCAGCTGCTGCACCTCGTCTACGCCCCGGTTGCTGGCAGCGTCTAGCTCGGTGTAGTCAATAAACCGGCCTGCGTCGATGGCAGTGCACGCAGCGCACACCCCGCAAGGGCTAGCGGTAATACCGCCCTGCCCGTCGGCACCCAGGCAGTTAAGCGACTTAGCCAAAATGCGCGACACCGTGGTTTTGCCCACGCCGCGCGTGCCGGTAAACAAATAGGCATGGTGCAGGCGCTGGGTGGTCAGCGCATTAGACAAAGCTTGCACCACGTGCTCTTGCCCCACCATTTCGGTGAAGGATTTAGGGCGATATTTGCGGGCGAGCACCAAGTAAGACATGGCTTGATTCTATACGGCGCTTGGTACACCCCCGGGCTTGCCCAGCGCATTAAAACGTGTAGCATAAAGGGCATGGATATCAAGATCATCGCCAGCACCCGCATCGACAAGTTTTTGTGGGCCGCGCGCTTTTATAAAACCCGCAGCCTGGCCACCGACGACATAGGCAAAGGCCGCGTCAAAATCAATGGCCAGCTGGTCAAAGCATCGCGCGAGGTGCGCGCTGGCGACACCGTAGCCCTGCACCGCGATGGCCTCACCTGTACCGTGCTGGTGCTGCAAATCAGCGAGCAACGCGGCCCCGCCCCGCAGGCGCAAACCCTGTACCAAGAAACCCCTGAAAGCGTAGCTGCCCACCAAGCCGCCAAAGACCAACGCCGCCTGCAGCCCGAACCCGCACTAGCCATCCAGCAAGGCAGGCCTACCAAAAGGCAACGGCGGGACTTGGATGAAGCTAAGAATAATAGTGGCTGGGGTGACCGCTGGAGCGCGAGTATTGATGGCTGAGCGTTGAATTAACTCCGTGCCTGATGATTTGCATAGCTTTAGATGCGGCTGCATTACAATAGCTTAAAATGTAAGGAAATCTCCATGTCTGAATCCACCATTACCATCAAAGGGCAAACCACCGTACCCCAGCCCATACGCGACGCGCTGCACACTGCGCCGGGCACAAAGCTGCAATGGAACTTGATGCCAGATGGCACCATCATTGTTCGGGCTAAGACGAAATCTATTTTGGACTTAGCTGGCATGCTGACAGCACCCAAGGGCAAAAAGGTCAGGGTTGAAGACATGAATGCTTGGCGCTAATGGCTGCGCTAGACACCAACATACTGGTTCGCTACCTTGTACAAGATGATGCGCAGCAGTTCAGTGCTGCCAAAAAGTTGATTCGCGCGGCAATACGCGCTGGCGAAACACTTTTTATTCCTATCACCGTTACGCTAGAGCTAGAGTGGGTTTTGCGGTCGAACTTTAAATTTGACAAAGAGCAAGTCACTACAGTACTGTCAAACCTTTTAGCTTCGGTAGAGCTTTCGTTTGAATCAGAGCCAGCGGCAGAGATTGCACTGGCGTTTTACAAACAAGGCACTGCTGACTTTTCAGACTGCATGCATATTGCCCTGGCGCACATAGCTGGCGAAACCCCGCTGTGGACATTTGACAGGGCAGCATCAAAAATAGATGGTGCCAAGCTGCTCTAAATAATATATATCCTTTCAAAGGATTGCAAAATGCATTCGGTCAGTGAAAATATCCCAGTTAAATTTCGTGCAGGAGATACGCAGTTTGGGGTTACTCGGTCCACTGTAAAAGCATTAGCCGCAGAGCTAGACCTGTCAGAACCCCAAGTCATCCACATGGCCTTGTCCAAATTTGCGGGTGATGTTCTGCCTGCTTATGCCCCTTGATGCACGTTGCATGCAACGGTTCTCCGCGCAGTTGAGGCGGCACACCGTGCTGCAACAACGCGCTCATCGGTGGCCACCAAAATATAAAAAGCCCGCTGTTTACACAGCAGGCTTTATATATTTTGGTGGGACCTGCGGGGGTCGAACCCACGACAAACGGATTAAAAGTCCGCTGCTCTACCAGCTGAGCTAAGGTCCCACGTTTCACTTGCGTGAAGCCTCAAATTATAGCCTGAAAACAGCCCTCTTGTCATCCGCTATTAGATTGCTCCAACTATTTTTGTAGATGTCGCGGTTGCTGCTGTTGCATAGCCTGCAGTGCTATGGCATCTAGCACCCAGCCTGCGGCACACATGCCGAAGCTGGCTGTCACGCTAACAACCGAGCCATAGCCGCTGCAGTTAAGGCTGCCGTCGGTTTGTGTGTCGATCTGTGCATTGCCCTGCATATCACCCTCTGCATCACTCTCTGCGCCAACTTCTGCGCCACCTTCTAAGGTGCGCGATGCGTCAGGCGCGGCCACGCTCTCGCGGCTGAACACGCAGATGGTGCCCATGCGCTTGTCGCGCGGCGCGCCGTGCTGGCGGCGCAGGTTGTAGCGCAGCTTGGCCAGCAAGGGGTCGTGGGTAACTTCGGATAAATCTGCAATATCTACCTTGTCGGCGCGCCGCTTGCCGCCTGCTGCACCCACGGTGATAAACAAGGCAGCCTTACCCGCCGTGCGTGCCCAAGCTGCTAATGCGATCTTGGTTTTAACTTGGTCACAGGCGTCTATCACGGCTGTGAAAGCGCCCGCAGCGGCCATGGCTGGCCAATTCTCAGGCGTGGCAAATTCTTCAATGCAGCTAACCTGGCAGTACGGGTTGATTTGCGCAATGCGTTGGCGCATGGCATCTACCTTGGCCATGCCCACGGTGTCGGTCACTGCGTGGATCTGGCGGTTGATATTGGATTCGGCTACTTGGTCAAAATCAATCAAGGTGATCTGCCCCACGCCTGATCTGGCCAGCGCCTCTACCGCCCACGAGCCCACGCCGCCAATACCTATGACCGCCACATGCGCCTGGCGTATGGCCTGCGCGCCTGCCACGCCATACAAGCGCTCTAGCCCACCAAAGCGTCGCGCACTGTCAGCTGCCATGCCATCGGCTGTGATGCCATCTGCTGTCATGCCATGCGCTCAAGTCGCCACATTTGATAGCGCAGCGCAGCCACGGCCCCCGCCATGATGGCCGCTACTGCGATAAAACTGGTAATTGACAGCGTAGATATGCCACTCAGACCCTGGCCCACAGTGCAGCCTATGGCCGTGACACCACCTACGCCCATCAACACCGCACCACCCAAATGGTTGGCTACATCTTCTGTGCCGCCAAAACCTTCCCACCGAAAGCTGCGGGTGACCAGCGCCATGACGGCAGAGCCCAGCACCACGCCAAACACCGATGCAATGCCCAAGGTGATGACTTTGGTTTTGTCGCTGAAGAACATCAACCAATCTAGCGTATAGGCCACAGGTGCGACAAAGCTTAAAGCCTCTGCGCGGCCGGAGTTGGTGGTTAAAAATGCTTCTTGCAAAGTGTCGGGATGCTCAGGTACGTAGCCCAGCACTGCACTGGCCCACCACATCAGGGTGATTACTGCGCCTATGCCAAAACCTGCCGATGCGTTTTCTAGCGTCCAAAAATCGCGCCGCAAAGCCACCCACAGTACCAACCCACCACCCACCACCAGCGCAGCAATCAGTTGGGCAAGTTTGGCAGATACACCTAGCACAGCGCCTGAAACGCTGGCCACACTAGAAGGTGCCACACTAGCAAAAGTCACCGCATCCACTGTAGACACGCGCGCCACAGCTGTAATGCCTTTAAGCGTGGCAAAGGCCGCTATGCCCATCACGATAAACACCACCGTAGACTTTAAGCTGCCACCGCCAATGCGCACCAAGGTTTTGCTACCGCAGCCCGACGCCAGCACCATGCCAAAACCAAACATCGCCCCGCCCACCAAGGCAGACAGCCACATCACACGGCCTGAGGCATATAAAGTTTTAGTGGGGTCGACTTTGCCAAGCCACACTAGAGCACCAAAGCCCAGCATGGCCACGCCTGCAGCCAGCGCCCACTGGCGCATACGCATCCAGTCGCCCATATTGACAATGTCGCTGACCGCGCCCATGGTGCAAAAGTGCGTGCGCTGGGCGATAGCACCAAAAATGAAAGAGAAAATAAACGATGCCCAAAGAACTTGGGCGCTTAATGAGGAAATATCTGAGACTTGCATAAGCCCGATTTTACCGGGCTAGCCGCTAGCGCCTTCTGCCCACCCGCCCTCGCAAGGCGACGAGACTGATAAACCAGCTTATTTCATCTTGGCTAGTCGGTCTTTGGCGGCCACTGCAGCTTCAGACTGCGGATAGACTTTGACCAAATCATCCAGCGTCTTGCGTGCACCCCGGGCGTCTTTCAGCTCCACTTGGCAGTTAGCAATAGACAATGCAGCTTCACTAGATTTTGGATGGTCAGGCGCTTGCGCAATCATGGCGCGAAAGTTGTTGATAGCGCCTTGGTAGTCGCGGTTAGCGTACTGCGAATTACCTAGCCAAAACAAGGCAGACGGTACGTAGCCGCTTTGTGGGTTGCGGCGCAAAAACTCACTGAACGCGGCTTGTGATGCCGGGAAGTCTGGCCTGCGAAAAATAGCAAACGCAGCATCAAAATCGCGTTTTTCGTTAGCATCGGCAGTAAATTCACGCCCGTCTACCGTTACCTTGAGCGGTTCAAATTTACGGATGCGGTCGTCTATGCCCTGGGCCAAGTCTTTTTGGCGGCGCTGCATTTCGGCCACGTCTTTGGCCAGCTGTTCATCTTGGCCGCGCATTTTGGCCTGCTCACTGCGCAGTGCCTCAATCTGGCCTTGCAGGTCAAGCATGCCCTTGCGCAGTGTGGCATTGGCCTCGTTAAGACCTTTAATTTCTTCAGCTTGCTTTTGGATGGTGCCCTCGGCAGCCAATTTATTGGCATCCACTTTTTGGCGTAAATCAAGAATGGCTTTACGCGCTTCTTCATCATCAAAAAGCCCGGCATAGCTGGACAACGGGGCACTGAACGCCAAAACTAACACCACAAAAGGTGCAAGTAGCTTGCTAAATGACAGCATATATAAATCTAGGTAGTGAAAACACTATGAGTTTAGCAGTGCAGCCTGATGGCTGCATACTTTTTCAATCGAAGGTCTTGTGGTTTTGCACTCAGCGGTAGGCAATTTCAGCACGACGGTTCAGCGCATAGCTGGCTTCATCCGAGCCTGGCTTGGCAGGTTTTTCTTTACCAAAACTAACCGCTTCGATTTGACTCTCAGACACACCCAGCAGGCCCAGGGCACGGCGCACCGATTCAGAGCGTTTTTGGCCCAGTGCGAGGTTGTATTCACGCCCACCACGGTCATCGGTGTGGCCCTCAATGGCTATTTTGCGGGTTTTATTGGCGTTAAGAAATTTTGCATGCGTGTCTAGCGCTGATTGGAATTCTGCTTTGATCGCGTAGCTGTCGTAGTCAAAATATATCACTTTGGCAGCATTGGCTGGGCCTGCAGTGTTACCTTGTGCACCGTCCACGGTACCGGGCGTAACGTCGCGCTGAGCCACTTGCGCCTCGCTAGCGCCTGCCGCAGGTGGCGCTACGGTGGTTGTCACGCGCGAGCCTTGCTTGTCTTCAACCGCAACATCATTGAGTTTGGTGCCTGAGCTGCAGGCCGCTACCAAGGTAATAGCACCTATCGCTACGCATTGGCGCAAGGCAGATAGCAGTGACGAGCCGTTTGAGCGCGAATGTTTAGTGAGCTGCGCGCCCACCTTTAGTGCAA
>JANOSN010000734.1:0-2235 GCA_031415895.1 Polaromonas sp.
CATGGAAAAACTGGCGGTCAGCGGGCTGTTGCAGGCAGTTCTTGACATCACTACTACCGAGATCGCCGATGAACTTGTGGGGGGTGAATTGTCGGCGGGTCCTGATCGACTCGACGCAATTGCCAAAGCTGGCATACCCTACGTCGGATCGCTGGGTGCGCTTGATATTGTGAATTTTTGGGCCATTGATACCGTGCCGCAAAAGTTTCGACATCGAAAACTACACCAACACAACCAGAACGTAACCCTCATGCGCACCGATACGAGCGAGTCTGCCGAAATCGGAAAATGGCTAGCCCAGAAACTGAACAAAATGACAGGACCAGTGCGCATGCTCGTGCCCAGCGGTGGATTTTCAGCGTTGGATGCACCTGGTAAGGATTTCTGGCTACCCGAGGCCAATATGGCTTTGATAGACAAGCTTCAACTGGGCTTTGTGCAGAGTCCTGAGCACCAATTGCGCATTCTTCCCCACCATATCAATTCGCCTGAGTTCTCCAAGGCTTTAGTTGATGCACTCAAAGAAGTTTTACATCTCCCCGCTGTCACGATAAAAAAGGAAACACCATGAACAGTACTCAAGAACGCGTCATGCGCCGACAATCCATCATGGAGGGCTTGCGAGCTAAAGTTGAAAGAGGTGAAGCTATTATTGGTGCAGGTGCTGGTACCGGTTTGTCTGCAAAATGCGAAGATGAAGGCGGGGTTGATCTCATCATCGTGTACAACTCTGGTCGCTACCGCATGGCAGGTCGTGGTTCGTTGGCAGGCATGCTTGCATACGGTAACGCCAACGATATTGTGCTCGAGATGGCGCACGAAGTACTGCCAGTGGTGAAGCGTGCTCCCGTGCTAGCTGGTGTGAATGGAACAGACCCCTTTGCAATCTGGCCGGAGTACTTTGGAAAACTAGAAAAACTAGGGTTTTCGGGAGTGCAAAACTTTCCAACTATAGGTTTATTCGATGGTTTGATAAGGCAGCAAATGGAAGAAAGCGGCATCAGCTATGACCAAGAAGTAGAGATGATTCGCTTCGCTCACCAACTTGGCTATCTGACAACGCCGTATGTGTTCAATCCTGTCGATGCAGTCAAAATGACTCGCGCCGGAGCTGACATCATCGTGGTACATCTAGGCCTCACGGTCGGCGGTAGCATTGGAGCCAAAACTGGCCCTACTTTGGACGCCGCGATAAAAATGTGCGGCCTATGTGCTGATGCAGCTCTAGCAGAGCGGTCGGACATATTGGTCATTTGTCATGGAGGACCTATTGCTGAGCCTGAAGATGTTATGAAGGTTTTACACGAGGTACCACAATGCGCAGGTTTTTATGGGGCATCCAGCATGGAGCGTTTGCCAATTGAAAAAGCATTAGTTGATCAAGTTCAAAAATTTGTGGCACTACGTCTGCCGCATGTTGAAGTTTCTGTTTAATTACGGACTCTTAAATGAGTCGCTCTTTTATCGAAAGGTACAGTATGACAGTGCATTTAATCGAGTCCAGGATGTTGCCCCACTCTCCTGAAGTGATATGGAAAAAAATTCGTGATTTCAATTCACTTCCGACATGGCATCATATGATTGCCTCAAGTTCTATTGAAGCCGGCAAGAATGGCGATCAGGTGGGAGCTGTACGCAATTTTTTCACCCACGATGGCGGCAACATCCGCGAGCAACTACTGGCGTTGAACGATCACCGGTTTTAGATCACTTACAACATACTAGAAAGTGGCATGGGCGTGAGCAATTACATTGCCGAAATTTCGCTGCAACGAGTGACCAGCGACAACAGCACATTCGCAGTTTGGACTGCGCAATTCGATTGCGATAGTGAAAAGGAAAAAGAGCTCAGGCAATATATTAGCGAGACTGTTTTTCAGGCTGGTTTGGCAAATTTACATACCGTCTTAGGTAAGGGATAAAAGATAGTTGTAAGCTGGGAGTTGGTTTGTTATTCTTTCGACAACTTGTTCTGAGTCAAAAGCAATTTATTAGAATTCAAACCTTGTCTGGTCAAGTTATGGTGCGAATTTTAGGCCTATAAATGCTCCTGAGCGCTTCCCAAGCAAATAACGTGGGTTAGATTCCCATCACCCGCTCCATTTAGCAGCCAACTGCTTACTATAAAAATAATAGCTGCTTGAGCTGGTTCTACGGCCTAGAACCATTAAAAGCATGCTCGGCTTTCGCGGTGCGGCGCGCTACATCAGCGCTGATTTTGGCGAAGCCTTTGCG
>JANOSN010000735.1:0-2473 GCA_031415895.1 Polaromonas sp.
GGTTGCGGCTGCCCACAATGGCAATGTCGTTAGCTAAAGTCTTAGCGGCCAAATCGCGGTACACCGCGCGTGAGCCCGTCATGTACAGCACCAAGGGCGGGTCGTCTAGCGCGAGCAGCGCCTTGGGGTAATGTTCATCGGCCAGCGTGATCACAGCACGGGTGATGCCGTCGCGCCCGCTGGCAGCTAGCCAGTCTAGCGTGGCTTGGGTAAGGGCATCCAAGCCTTCGGGCACGGTTAACAGGGCTTGGCTTTGGGCTTTGCTGACGCACTGCCCCAGCGCCGTAAGGCTTTGCTGAAATACTGCGTCAGGTAAGCCAAAAGCCGCCAGCAATTTGCGTGCAGCTGTGTTGCCTACGCCGCTGGAAAGCGTCAGGCGCAACCAGCCCGCGAGCTCATCGCGCTGCATCGTACGGGCCTGAGCGATTAACGCGGATTGATCAAACGGTCGCCAGAGCGCACGTTGTCGGTGATTTGTAGCACCAGTGCGTAGGAGACTTTGTCAAAGGTGCGAAACACCATCAGCAAACCGTTGCGCTCATCAGGCAGTTTGACGGTAGGCTTGGAAGGGTCGGTGCGGTCTACAAACGACTCGCCATCTTTTTGAATGGCCAATACGTGGCCCACTTCTAGCCCGTCGGCCTTGCCGCGGTTAATGGACACCACTTGGTTTTGCGCTGCATTAACCACTGCGCTGCCGTAGACCGAAATAATGCGGCCACCTTGTATGACCTGCTCAGGCGCACGTGGGATATAGGTTTGGAACTCGCGCTTAGGCTCAGGCAGCAGACGGTCACCAATGCGCATTTCTTCTTTGCTGTTGATGATGTCAATCGTGGCGGGCACGATCTCTTGGATGTCTTTGCCACCTTTGTCTTTGCCCGGGCGAAGACTCTCGCCACGCACCAGCTCGGCATTGCCCACATATTGCGCTTCGTAGGCTATTACTTGGCCGGTGTTAGGGTCTTTTAGCGGCGTGGCGTTGCGGAACACGCGGTATTTGTCAGACACGCCTTTGGCCGTGCTCAGGTCGCCGTCTAGCTGCGAGCGTGCATAGGCACGGTCGCCGCGCGACAGCAGCACGCGACCCTCTTGGGTGGCCACAATACGCGGCGCTTGTAGCAGGGTGGTTTCGTCAATGATCAATGGCTCGGCCAAGAACGGCTCGATCAAATTAGCCGGCAGCGTAGGAATCGACGCATCAGCCAACGCGCTAATACGTGTGCGCGGCGACACTTTGATGGTGTCGGTCGGAATACCGCCCGCGCTGCCCATGCGCAACCTTGCGCGGCCATTGCTTTTGTCTAAAAACAACTGCTGGCCGGGGTAGATCAGGTGCGGGTTGCGAATTTCTTGCAGGTTCATGCCCCACAGCTGGGGCCAGCGCCAAGGGCTTTTCAGGAACAGGCCAGAAATGGCCCACAGCGTATCGCCACGTTTAACGGTGTAATTGTCTGGTGCATTGGGGCTCAACTCGCTCAGCGCTACGCCAGACTGCGCCACTTGCTGGGCGGTGGCTTTTTGGGCTGGGGTGGTTACAAATTGGGCTAACGCGGGGCTGGTCAGGGCAGTGCTGGCTGTGGCGCAGGCCAAGGCTAGGCCCAGAAGGCGCAGATTGGGGCGTTTAGATATTTGAACCATTGGATGCAACATAGATAGATTTGCCAAATTAGAAATGCGCTTTGTCATGAAAGCCTCTCGCCTTAATTCTCATAATTCACAATCAATTCTCGATTTAACTTGTTGATTTGGCAAGGATAAATGCAAATTTTGTATCCCTACGTGAACCCGGAGAGCAAAAATTAGCGAAAATACGTCAGTTTTGCTAATTTCTCGCTTACCGCCATGACCGCACCCACCATCCAGCCGACAACGGCCCCCTCGCTGCTGACCATTTTGTGCTACCCCGACCCGCGCTTGCACACCATCGCCAAACCCGTAGCCCAAGTAGACGAGCGCATCCGCAGCCTGGTGGCCAACATGCTGGCCACCATGTACGACGCTAACGGCATTGGCCTGGCCGCTACGCAGGTGGACGTGCACGAGCGCGTGGTGGTGATTGACGTAAGCGACGAGCGCGACGCGCCGATTGTGCTGATCAACCCCGAAATCACCTACGCCAGCCCCGACAAGCAAAAAGCCGACGAAGGCTGCCTGAGCGTGCCCGAGATTTATGACGGTGTAGAGCGCAGCCTGAACGTGACCGTGCGCGCACTAAACCTTGACGGCAAGCTGCGCGAGATCAGCGCCGAAGGCCTGCTGGCCGTGTGCGTGCAGCACGAGCTAGACCACTTAGTGGGCAAAGTGTTTGTGCAATACCTTAGCCCGCTCAAACGCAACCGCATTAAAACTAAGCTAGAGAAAACCGCCCGCGACGCTAAAAAGCCTTGATGTGCATCCCTGCGGCAGCCTTAACATGGCTGTCAAGCCTGTTTTACCAACGTTTTAGCCTGATTAGCCAGATGCCTCAGAT
>JANOSN010000736.1:0-1492 GCA_031415895.1 Polaromonas sp.
AATGCTGGCCCTGCCCACAGACCGCGAGGCCAACGCCCTGCTAACCCAGCTGCGCACAGAGCAACCCGACTGGGTAGTTGACCGCAACGCACGCAGTGTGCCTATGCAAACCGCACCTACAGCGCCTCTCGCACCTGTCTCAGACGCTGCACCACCGCGCCTGTATGCACAAAAAATGCTTGGCACTTCTGCTGCCCAAAGCCCAAGCGTACCCACCTTAAAAATGGGCGTGATTGACAGCGCTATTGATGCTTCACTGGCCCAAGCTTCTGCACTTAACGGCAGCACCATCACTGTGCGCAGCGTGCTAGGCCCGGCGGACAAACCCGCAGCCGCCACCCACGGTAATGCGGTGCTGCAACTGCTGGTAGGCAAGGCGCAGACCAACGGCTTTGCAGGCAGTGCCCCACCTGCGCTGCTGCACTGGGCCAGCGCCATGCGCGACCTGGGCGGCAAGCCCAGCACCAACAGCCTGACCTTGGTGTTAGCACTAGATTGGCTGCTAGCCCAGCAAGTAGCACTGGTCAACATGAGCCTAGGTGGCCAAGGCGACGCCGTACTAAAAGCCGCCATCAACAAGCTGATCAGCAAAAACATAACCGTGCTGGCCGCTGCTGGCAACAACCCTGCTGCCGATGCGCCGCCCGTGTACCCCGCCGCCTACCCCGGCGTGTGGGCCATCACTGCTATAGACGCAGCAGGCAAGCTGTATGCGCAGGCGCACCGCGCCAGCTACGCCACCCTAGCCGCGCCTGGTGTGGAGCTGTGGGTACCTGGCGCACCAGACGCTGCTGGTAGATACGTTAGCGGCACATCATTCGCCACGGCGCTGGCTACCGCAGCGCTAGCCTGGCAGCCCAACACGTTTTGGGCCCTACCCGCCGCGCAGCAGCGCACGCAGGTGTGCGCACAAGCCCGCAAGCTAGACGCAGCTGACTACAGCGGTTGCGGCTTGGTGCAAAAAACCGCTACACCTTAAACCCTGCCAAGCTATTTAAAAAATTATCCACCCACCACCACTATGCGCACCTAAAAAAATTTGAACCCGCAATGGGCACAGCCCGACTCACCACAACAAAACACCAAGCTGCAGCTTGGTTAAAAAATCAGAGACCCCCGTTATGAGATTTCAGCTTAGAGTTTTATCTACCAGCCTGGCACTTGCCTTAGGCGTTGGCTTGAGCATGGGTATAAGTGCCAGCGCGTTGGCCCAAGCCGCACCCGCAACGTCTGCACCCACCAGTTTTACCGCCAGTTTTAGTGGCAAAACTATTGCACCCAACGACAACATATCGCTCACCTTTGCCAGCGCTGTTACCGCAGGCGATGGGCAGTTTGCCGTTATCGTAGGCACTGAGGATTTAACCGCTAACTTCAGGTGGGTTTCGCCCACGCAGCTAGACGGTGTGTTTGCCGCTATGCCTCTACCCGCAGGTACCAACACGCTAAAGGTATACCAAATAGCCGCTGGCAACCAATGGCAAGAGCTGGG
>JANOSN010000737.1:0-7723 GCA_031415895.1 Polaromonas sp.
TGTCCATATTGCCGTGCGATGATTTCATGTCTGCGCCCTTGTACGCACAAGGCCCGCCAGACACTTGGCATAGCTGGTCGGCCAATTGTGCCTTGAAGTTAGCTTGGTTGGTCTCTTTAAAAAATGGCTGCAAACGCGCATCGGCCATCAAGCGCACCATAAAGTCGTCCATTAGCGCAGTCAAGCCTGCTTTTTGTCCTAGGGCTTGGTACAGGGCATCATTGTTTTGTGCGTAGCTTGCGCTCATACTGGCCAGCAATAATGCGGCGATAGCGAATAATTTTTTCATAACAAATCCAGTTTTTAAAAATGAGGTGCGTTGCCAAATACTTAAAACGCTACTTGGGCTGACAGATAGCCACCGGTTTGGCGGCGCCTGTTGGTAAAGCCTGGCACGATGGTGCCTAGGTCTACATAAGCCAGAGTCAGCGATAAATTTTTGCTGGGTGCCCACGCGATGAAAATGTCTTTCCAGTCTTGTGCACGCAGCGCGTCGCCAAGGCCTGCCGCTGCACCAGCTGCTTCAAGGTTATTAGTCATCTTGCGGTACTCAGCACCAATAGCCAGGTTTTTGCTCAGTAGCTTGGCTACAGATATTTCGGGCTGAATGCGGTAGCTGTTGTTCGCACCGCCCAGTGTGGCACCAAAGCCTAGCAAGCCGTTTTGGTTGGCTTTGGTGGCACGCAATGTGGCGTTGACCAAGATGCCTTGGGCTAAAAATAACTTCGTGGCATTGACGTATACATCTGTGCCTTCAGTTTTAGCACCCAGTGATTTCAAGGTAGGCTCTAGGCCACCGGCATCTAAGCTTTTAAACTGAACGCCCACTGCAATTTGTGGCATTAAGGTGTCGCTGTCCAGCACGGCATCGCCTGCAATTTTTATTTTGGCGGCCAAGATGTTTTGTCGCAAATGCAGGCCTGGAAAACCCAGCGAAGCACCGGTAATGCCCGTGGCGAAATCTTGGCGGCTTGCCGACAGTTCAAACCGGTCAAACACGCCTAAGGTGGCACCGTAAGTGCTCAGGCCGTAGTCAGTCGTTTTCACGCGGGTGATGTGCGCAGTAACGCCCACTTCGGTTTGGCTGGCATTGCTGCCAATAACAGCCCAAGGGGTCAAGCCGCCGCCCGCTGCGCCGTCCACAGAGCTAACACCCCCCGTCAGCAGCAGTTTGCCAGTGTCGGCATGGGCTGTGCCAACGGCGGCCAAGGTCGCAGCGGCTAGCAAAGTCAATAGTTTGCGATACATAGTGGTCCTGTCAAAAGCTTATTTGTCCACGTAATACGAAGCTAAAAGACCGTTGGATTCACTTATTTACATAATTTTTGAAAATTGAATCTGATTCACAACATCTGGCGTATTTTCAATAGCCAAGTTTGAAAGGGCTGCATTTTTTGAGTGACGTAGTGGTCCTCCCTTGACCCGCAATAGCTTTAAAAAAGTTGTTGCGGGTTTTTTTTATTGAATCTAGGCCAAGCAATGCTGCGTATCACTTCTGGCACTAGGCCATTGGATATTTACTTCAACCCATTAGGAGCAATCATGCGTATACAGAAATTTGGCATGGCCGTATTGGCCACTGCCGCAGCTTGTGCAGCAGGCTTGGCCATGGCGTCAAGCCATCGCGAGGCACCGTTCATCACCACCAGCCCTAAAGTGGACGGCACCGATTTTTATATGTTCCGTAGTTACGAGGGTGTGTCGCCTACAGGCACCGGCGGGCGCAGCGACTACGTGACGCTGATCTCTAACTATGTACCATTGCAGGCTCCGTACGGTGGCCCTAACTACTTTGCCTTAGACCCCAATGCCTTGTACGAGATGCATGTCGACAACAATGGCGATGCCAAAGAAGACATCACCTTCCAATTTCGTTTTAACAACAAGCTCAACAGTGTCTCTTTGCCGATAGGCACAGGTGCTGCACAAAAAACCGTGGCGATTCCATTGATTCAAGCCGGGGCAGTAGCTAACTTGAACGATGCCAACTTGAATGTGAACGAAACTTACTCGGTCAACATTGTGCGTGGTGATCGCCGCAAGGGCGCAGTGCAGCCAGTAACCAAATTCACTGGCGGCGCAAGTTTTGAAAAACCTGTGGACTACATTGGTGTCAAAACCCTAGGTAACGCCACCGCCTACGCAACGTATGCGGACAAGCATATTCACAGCATCAAAATCCCAGGCTGCCCAGCGGGTAAAGACACTGGCCGCGTATTTGTAGGCCAGCGCCAAGAGGGTTTTGCAGTCAACTTAGGCCCAATTTTTGACTTGGTCAATGCGACTGCTGCGCAGATCACTAACCCTGCATTGACCAATGCATTTGCCGCCAATTCAATACAAGACTCCAACGTCACCTCGATTGCTATTGAGGTGCATAAAGACTGCTTAACAGCCGGTACTGAACCCGTCATTGGTGCTTGGTCAACCGCTAGTTTGCGCCAAGGCCGCTTGCTGTCAGCGAACCCTGCATCGGGTCTGCAAACCAGCGAAAAGGTGGGTGGTGCGTGGACGCAAGTGTCACGTCTAGGCCAGCCGCTGGTCAACGAAGTTGTCATTGGCTTGAAAGACAAAGATAAATTCAATGCATCCAAGCCGTCCGGCGACGGTCAGTTTTTAGATTATGTAACTAACCCTACGTTGCCAGCATTACTAGGTGTGGTTCTGGCAGGCAACGGCGCTGCATTGGCACCCACCAACATTCCACGTACTGACTTGGCTACCGTGTTCTTAACGGGCATCACGGGTGTCAACAAGCCTGCAACCGTCACGCCTTCAGAAATGCTGCGCTTGAACACTGCAATTGCGCCAGTGCAGTTTGCTGATCAAAACCGTTTGGGTGTCGCTGGCGAAGTACTGCGTGTGGGTGGTTTGGCTAACTTGGCCAATGCCAAAGACTTGGCAGGCTTTCCTAACGGTCGTCGTCCTAAAGACGACGTGGTGGACATTGCACTAGTGGCCATGCTGGGCGGCCTGTGCGTCATCAACGGTGACAACGATGGACTAAAGCTCAACAGCATTCCAGGTGTGGCGGGCGTGACCTCAGCTTGCAAGGCATCTAGCGTACCCTTGGGTGCCACTTCAGCTGCTGTGCATGATGGTGTGGACCAAGCACTGGTGCCGTTCTTGGGTAGCTTTCCGTACCTGAACACGCCATTGGCTGGTTCTCAGTAAGTCACCTTGATTGGAGAAATTAACATGTTGAAATTTCATTCAATTTTTAAAGTGGGCGTGCTGTGCTCTGTGGCTGCCGTATTGGTGGCTTGCGGAAGCAGCGACTCATTACCAACCGTTGCTGCACCGCCTACTTTGATTGTCAACACGGATGTTCCTGTATCTGCCACTACAAGTTCTGTGGGAGCGGTCGAGTTTGTCAAAACCGTAGTGGCTAGTTCGGCAGACGCGGCTGAACCCTTGGTTGTTGGCGATGCTGTACTCAGCACCTCCGATACCGAGGAGCCAGACCCTAGCGTGTAGACGCATTGTGTCAACCTAAACCGGCGTGCGATGAGTGCGCCGGTTTTTTCACTCAACTCCTGCGATGTTAAATTTCCGATACCTATATATATTTCTAAGTTGTAGTTGTGCTGCGCTGGCAGCCCATGCAGCCGGACGTGACATTACACCGACCAGTGGTGGGCAGGTGATTGAAGTTTTATTGCCACGTATTCGCAGCTCGGCAGTCACACCCGAGGCAGCGGCTATCGCTGCAAAACAGGCGATTACGCTAGCACGCGAGAAGGCAGATTCGCGCTATCTAGGGCGTGCGCAAGCAATACTACAAAAATGGTGGGATGCCCCGACTGCGCCGGTTGAACTGGCTGTATTGCAAGCCACCGTACACCAGGGCCGGCATGAGTTTTCTGCAGCGCGGCGAGTGTTAGAGGCTGCACTTAAACGTGACCCATCCCACGCGCAAGGCTGGCTTACTTTGGCCACGCTAGAGCGGGTGGCCGGCAATTACCCAGCGGCTTTGGCAGCCTGCCAAGCGGTGCAACAAGCTGGTGCCGTGTTGTACGCACGCGCTTGCGAATTAGAAACATGGTCATTGCAAGGCCAGCATGCGGCAGCGCGTGGTGGTTTTGAGCTCTTACGCAGGCAAACCACTAGCCCGGCTGTGCAAGGCTGGTTGTTGTCGTTGTCCGCTGAAAACGACGAGCGGGCTGGCCTAGATGCGCAAGCCATTAAGGCCTACCAAACTAGCTTAGCCTTGGCCCCAGACACCTATACAGCCATAGCAGCCACTGATGCGTTGCTGCGTAACCTTCGTATTGAAGAGGCTATAAAAATTCTAGCCACGCAGCCGGACAGTGATGCAGTGCTATTGCGCAAAGCCTACGCCATGAAATTGCAAAATAATCCTGCATGGCAAACAGTGACGGTTCAAATACAAGAGCGCCTAGATGCTTTAGACCAACGCGGTGATGACCCCGCAAGCCATGCTCGCGAGCGCGCCTTACTGCATGTATGGCTGACCGGTGATGGCCAACGGGCATTGCAATCTGCACAACTGAATTTAACGCTACAAAAAGAACCGTTTGATTGGTGGTTAGCAATAAAAAGTGCCCAGCTCGCAGGTGATAAAACCCAGGTTGAAACATTAAAACGTGCTGCCGGTGTTACAGGTTTGCGCGATGCGAGGCTGGCCAAAATATGACCACCGCCAATAAGTTATCTATAGTTTTAACGGCCTTATTAAAGCGCTGCAGCCTACTGGTTGCTTTTTGCACGCTTTTGGCTGGGCCAGCGCTAGCCCACAAAGCAAGTGATGCCTATTTGCAAGTGGTTTCTGCTGCTAATTCACCTAGCCTTACGTGGCAACTATCTGTAGCACTGCGCGACATAGATGCTGTGATGGATAGCTTAGACCAAGACAATGATCGAAGCCTCAGTTGGGGTGAAATTCAGCAAAACTTGCCAGCGATCAAAAACTTGATTGCAAACAACCTGCAAACCCGTTGTGGCGACCAAGCCATGCCATTGAGCTGGACTTTTCAATCGCTAGAGCAGCGCAGTGATGGTGTCTATACCCGCTGGGGTGCCACATCAACTTGCAGCCAAAGCAGCCTTAATCTGCAATATGATTTGCTAAAAAATGTGGATGCAACACACCGTTTGTTGGTAAGTGGTAGCTTGCAAGGGCAGGCTGTGGCCGCTGTGGTGTCGCCCCAAAATAAACCACTGCTTACATTAGCGCTAGCAGCCGCAAGGTCAAACACGCACGGGCCATTCAAGACAGGTGCCCCATTGTTGGCAGGCTTTAGCGCATTGGCGCAATTCTTCCCAGAGGGGGTGCACCATCTGGCGACAGGCTACGATCACCTCGCATTTCTGTTAGCGCTCATGCTGCCCATCATGCTTATCAAGTCAGCCTCTGACAGTAGTAACCACAGTACTCCAAACCGGCCCGGTGTTTGGGATTTATTGCGTACTGTGACAGGTTTTACGGTGGGCCATTCAGTCACCTTAATTTTGGCCAGTCTGGGTTGGATAGCTTCTCCGGCTTGGGTGGAGCCAGCTATTGCCATCAGTATCGGTGTGTCGGCACTACTTAATTTGTACCCTCAGCGCTGGTTGCGTTCTGACTATCTGGCGTTGGGGTTTGGTTTGATCCATGGCTTAGGTTTTTCCAACATCATGCGCGAGGCCAACATTAGCGATAGCCTGCTGCCATGGGCCTTAGCAGGCTTTAACTTAGGTGTGGAAGCGGGCCAGCTGGTGGGGGTTGCCTTATGGTGTGGTGTGCATTTAGCTTTGGTGCGATGGCCAAAATATGAGCAAGTGGTGGTGCGCGGCGGCTCTTGGGCTTTATGCGTCCTGGCTCTGGTTTGGTTGGTGCAGCGGCTGGCAGCGTAATTAATTCGTAATGAATACGCCTTGAATCTGAAACCCAACTCAATTCGTAAGCTATAAGTTAAGTCAAATAGGTATGAAATATCAAGCACTATGAACGAACCACTATTGGATACGCAATTAATCGTATTAATCGACCGCGTAGCGCAACGCGACGCACAGGCACTGCGCCAGTTGTACGACGCCACCAGCTCCAAGCTGTACGCTGTGGCTGTGCGCGTGGTCAGTAACAAAGAACACGCCGAGGACGTGCTGCAAGACGCCTATCTCAATATTTGGCGTATTGCAGCTGACTATCGCGCCAGCCTAAGCCCACCCATGGCCTGGATGGGCGTGGTGGTGCGTAGCCGGGCGCTAGACTTTTTGCGTAAACGCAAAGCCGAGCGTGCACTGGGCGGTGTGGACATTGATGACCAGTTTGGTGATGGCCTGGACAGCGCAGAACCCACCCCGCTAGACACTAGTATTGCCAGCGAGCAAGCCTGGGCTTTGCACGAATGCTTGCGCAAGATCGAGGCTAAACCCCGCGAGGTGCTGACCCTGGCGTATTTTCGTGATTTAAGCCATGGCGAGTTAGCAACGCAGCTCAGCCTGCCGCTTGGCACAGTCAAAACCTGGATCCGCCGCAGCCTAGAACAGCTGCGCAGTTGCATGGGCAAGTTTGCTTGAAATTACTATGAACATTGCAAATAACCCTTCATTGCTCGACCGTTTGGCGGCAAGCTACGCACTAGGCACGCTGCGCGGTGGCGCACGCAGGCGCCTTGAGACTTACGCGCGCCAAAGCCCAGTGGTGCGTACCAGCGTGTTGTTATGGCAAGAGCGTATGTGCGCCATGACTGAGCTGGCCATGCCTATAGCGCCTAGCCCCAATGTGTGGAAGCGTATTGAGAACGCGTTGATGCAAGAGGCGCAAGCCCAACGCCTAGCACTCGGTGCGCAAAGCCGCGAGACTTTTGTACAAACTGCATTAGATAAAGTGCGCCAAGCATTGCGCTGGTGGCAGGCCGGGGCGATGACTGCTGCGCTGGCTACCGTAGCGGCTGTCACGATAGGCTTGCAAACCCAGCGCGACCTGGACGGGCAGGTAACCCAGCTTGCCCAGCAGGTCAAAGACAGTCGGCAACTGCAGTATGTTGCGGTGCTGTCGGATGACAAATCTACCGCCTCTATGTTGGTAACTTTCGATCCAGCTAAAAATAGCCTGACTCTTAAGCGCGTAGGTGCTTACAAAGAGGATACCGATAAATCGTTGCAGCTATGGGCATTGCCCGCCAGTGGCAGCCCTCAGTCCATCGGAGTTTTAAGTGACAGTAAAGTGATTCGTATTGCAGCGCCAGCTAGCCAAGTCATCACCATCCCCATGTTGGCGATTAGCTTAGAACCCAAAGGTGGTGTACCGAGTGCTACAGGGCCTACTGGGCCAGTGCTCTTTAAGGGTGCTTTGTTACAGGCTGCAGAGTAGGCCATTGAATATGACCGAGACACAAACCCGCATCATCAATACAGCAAGCTACAGCAGCAGACAGCGCGGGTGGTTTGGCTCATCGGGTAGCGGCCATGCGTTTATTCGTGTGCGCTGCAAGTCGGCAGGCTTGGTGCACAATAACTATGTGTCCAACTCGCCCGACCTCATTTTCACGGATGCTAGCCAAGCACCCGCCCTGCCGCAGGCGGGCGATGCTTTTTTGCAGCAGTGTATGGAGCTTATGGCCAGGTGCAGTACCCCAGGCCCATCGGGCAGTGGGGTATCTAGGACAAGCGCTGAGCGTGCTTTTTGTGTGCTGTATGACCAGACGTTGAAACGCGTGCATGCGGTAGTGCGGCGCTATGTCAAAGATGAAGGCGTGGCCCAAGAGGTCACTGAAGA
>JANOSN010000738.1:0-2340 GCA_031415895.1 Polaromonas sp.
CAGAGCCTGCAAAAACCAAAAAACCTGCTGCCAAAAAAGCTGCGGCCAAGCCTGCTAAGCCTGGAGCTAAGCGCAAAATTAAAAAGCCTGAGCCAGTGTTTGCACCACCTAGGCCAGAGCTGTCGCCACCTACAACTGCTAAAAAAGCAGCTATGAAAAAACCTGCACCTTTGGCGTCAAAAACAGCAGCGTTCAAAACAACTGCGGCTAAAACACCGGCAGCAAAAACTACACCAAAACTACCTATCAAAGTCGTAGGCAAAGTACCCGCTAAGAAAGCCGCCGTTAAAACCGCTGCCAAGCCAGCCAGCAAAACGGCTCCTGCCAAACGCAGCCCTGCATGAAACTGGTAATCGTCGCAGTCGGCCAACGTGTGCCCGACTGGGCGCAAACCGCTTGGGATGACTACGCCAAGCGCTTCCCGCCTGAGCTCAAAATTGAGCTCAAAGCTGTTAAAACTGAGCCGCGCGGCTCTAAGACCCTAGAGACGCTGTTAGCCGCAGAGCGCGAGCGTATACAAGCCGCCATCCCCAAAAACACCCGTATCGTCGCCCTAGATGAGCGCGGCACTAACCTCACCACCAAGGCCTTGGCGCAGCGTCTGCAAGACTGGCAACTGGGCGGTGACGATGTAGCGCTGATCATTGGCGGGCCTGACGGCCTAGAACCTGCGTTTCGCCAAGCGGCGCATGAGCGCGTGCGCCTGTCTGACCTGACCTTGCCCCACGCTATGGCGCGCGTGCTTCTGATCGAGCAGCTGTACCGTGCTTGGTCGGTCAATGCAGGGCACCCTTACCACCGTGAATAGCTAAATTTTTAACGGTTTATCGATGTTCGCTTACGCTGCAACTTCCATTTAATCTGCATGGCAAACTTTATCTACCTCGCATCCCAAAGCCCACGCCGCGCTCAACTGCTAGAGCAAATTGGCGTGAAGTTTGAGCTGCTATTGCCCGACGCCAGTGAAGATGCTGAAAGCCTGGAGGCTGCGTTGCCCAACGAAGCCCCCGCGCGTTATGTGGCGCGCGTGACGGGCTTAAAGCTGGAGGCGGCCGTCGCACGCTTGCGCAGGCGTGGCTTGCCTAGCGCGCCCGTGCTGTGCTCTGACACCACCGTGGCGCTAGGCCGCAGCATTTACGGCAAACCTGCCGATGCGTTTGAAGCAAGGCGTATGCTGGGCGAGCTATCGGGTCAAACGCATCGGGTGCTAACGGCGGTAGCGGTGCAAAAGGGCAAAGCTCAGGCGCAGGCCTTGTCGATCTCTAAAGTCACTTTTGCAGACATGAGCCCTGCGCAAATTCGCGCTTATGTGGCCACGGGTGAGCCTTTGGGCAAAGCCGGGGCTTATGCGGTGCAGGGCAGGGCGGCAGCGCATATTGCGCACATCAGCGGCAGCTACAGCGGCATCATGGGTTTGCCAATGTTTGAAACCGCGCAGTTACTGCGTACACTAGGTGTGAAGCTCAGGTTGTCCTGAAGCGCAGCTTAAAAGACCCCCATGCAGCAAGACATTTTGATCAACTGGAGCCCGCAAGAAACCCGCGTGGCCGTGATAGAGCATGGCGCGGTGCAAGAGCTGCATGTCGAGCGCAGCTTGGAGCGCGGCTTGGTGGGCAACATTTATCTTGGCAAAGTAGCCCGCGTGTTGCCCGGCATGCAGTCCGCTTTTATTGACATTGGCCTGGACAAAGCCGCGTTCTTGCATGTGGCCGATTTGATGACAGCGTTTGTCAGCCCGCGGGGCGCAGACCGCACCGTTGCGCGAACTGTTGAGCGAACCGGTGAGCTGGATGCGGCCCGCCCCACGGTGCCCGCTTTGCCGATTGAAAAACAAGTGTTTGAAGGGCAGTCGCTGGTGGTGCAGGTCATCAAAGACCCCATTGGTACCAAAGGTGCGCGACTGTCTACGCAAATCAGCATTGCCGGGCGCCAACTGGTATTTTTGCCGCAGGACGACCATATCGGCGTATCGCAAAAAATACCCGTAGCCCAGCGCGATGCATTGCGCGCCAAGGTGCTGGCATTGGCAGGTGATGGAGGCGGAGGTTTTATCTTGCGCACGAACGCAGAAGAAGCCACGGACACTGAGCTGGCTGACGACGTAACCTATCTGCGCAAAGCCTGGGCGCGCATCAAAGAAGCCTCGGTCACACTGCCGCCTAAGTCTGTGCTGCACACTGACCTGGACCTGCTGCAGCGCGTGCTGCGCGATTTGGTGAGTGACCAAACCCAGAGCATCCGCATCGACTCGCGCGAGCAGTTTGACCGGTTGATGGCATTTGGCCGAGACTTTATGCCCGCTGCCACCGACATGCTGCAGCACTACAAAGGCGAGCGGCC
>JANOSN010000739.1:0-2549 GCA_031415895.1 Polaromonas sp.
CGCTGCAGTTTTTACAGCGATACGCTCCCACCGCTCACCCTGGTCGATGTTGTAGTTTTAAGTCACGTGCTCCGGGTAGACGCAAGCGAGGTCAGATCAAAATTCAGGAAGATCAATCTCCGAAGCGTGCAACTCAAGTACGAAATTTTGCTCTGACCACGCTTGCCCAAACCGAAGCGCGTGACTTAAAACTACCACATCGCCCAGGGTGAGCGGTGGGAGCGTATCGATGCTAAAACTGCAGCGAGGTGCGGCAAACCATCTACAGATAACTACTCATTGTCGCGCGTTTTCGCGGAAGTTTTTGCAGCGATATGTCCCGCCGCCCGTCCATGGTAAACAACGAACAAATGCATTGCCACAGGGGAGTTAAAAAACCTACTGCATCAACTGCGCCCACACCTTATCAAGTCGCTTCACACTCACAGGCTGCGGTGTGCGCAGCTCTTGCGCAAAAAAGCTCACTCGCAGTTCTTCTAGCAGCCAGCGCAGCTCAGCCAAGCGCACATCTAGTACGCCTTTTCTATCAGCTAACAAACGAATAAACCGCTGCTCTTGCGGCTTAATCTCGCTTAGCCGCAAGGCATCACGCGCAGGGTCGGCGCGGTACTTTTCCAGGCGCAGGGTAATGGCTTTGAGGTAACGCGGAAAGTGCTGTAGCTGGGTGTAGTTACCAGTGGCTAAAAAGCGTTTGGGCATCAGGCGCGCTAGCTGCTGGGCTGCGTCTGCTGTGGCATCAGGTGCGGTTTTGGTGTCTTTAATTTTGCGCGCTGCAGCAGCGTATTCCACCAAAATCGTGCCGCACAAACGCGCCACTTCGTTGGCAATTAAGGTCAGGCGGCCACGACCTTCGGTGATTCGGCGGTTAAAGTCTTCGGCGTTGGTGGGCAGCGGATCGAGTAAAAATGCTTTGTCCAGTGCCACGTCAATAATTTGGTTTTTTAGCTCGTCTGCAGTGCCCAGCGGCATGTACGCCACGCTCATTTTTTGCAAGTCGGGAATGTTCTTTTCTAAGTACTTCAACGCATCTTTGATCTGCAGCGCGCACAAGCGGCGCAGGCCAGCGCGGTGTTTGCTGGCCGCTACTTCTGGCTCGTCAAACACTTCTATGCTCACCGCGTCGCCGTGGTCTATTAGCGCTGGAAAGCCGATCAAGGTTTGCACCTGCTCAGCTGCGCCCTTGCCTGCTCTGCGTTCAATCTCCATCAGCTCAGGCAGCTCGGCAAATGTCCACGCTGTGTAGCGTTGGTCTGCTTGCACAGCAGCATTCACTACATTTTTTATAGCTAACTTTGTAGTAGATAATTGGACTACAGCACTATTTTGTGCTGAAACATCGGTTTGTAGCGTGCTTTTGGGCAATTGCCCCGCCACACTAGACAGCGCAGCCAGTGACGCAAATGCACCGCGTGCTTTGGCACCTAGCTCGGCTTTGAGTGCTGCCAAGTTACGCCCCGTGCCCATCTGGCGGCCGTGCTCGTCTACGACCTTAAAGTTCATAAACAAGTGGGGCGGCAGCATGTCTAATTTAAAGTCGCCACGTTTTATGTCGACTGCCGTAGCGTCACGGCACAGCTTTAGCAGGGCGTCCACCAAGCTGCTGGCGCCAAACGCTGCAGGTTCGCCCAGCACTGCGTACAACCGCGCTGCACTGTCGGGCAGCGGCACTAGGCGCGACCTTGGGCGCTGGTGCAGGCTTTTAATTAGCGCGAAAATTTTGCCCTGCAGCATGCCAGGCACCAGCCATTCGCAGCGCTCTTCGTTGACCTGGTTCAGCGCAAACAAAGGCACATCAATGGTGATGCCATCGCGCGCATCGCCCGGCTCGTGCAAATAGGTGGCGCGGCAGTCCACTCCGCCTAAGCGCACAGTTTTAGGAAAAGCCTGCGTGGTAATGCCTGCGGCCTCGTGGCGCATGAGCTCTTCGCGGGTTAGCTTCAATAAGTTAGGCTGTTTTTTAACTTCTTCTCGATACCACTGCTCTAGTAAAAATCCGCTGCACACTTCTGCAGGAATTTGCTGGTCGTAATAGGCATAAATCAGTTCATCATCCACCAGCACGTCTTGCCTGCGCGATTTGTGCTCTATGTCTTCTACTTGCTTAAGGGTTTTTTCATTGGCCGCCAAAAACGGCAGCTTGGTGTCCAGCTCCCCGCCCACCAAGCCTTCGCGGATAAACACCTCGCGCGCGGCTACGGGGTCAATCTTGCTGTAGTTCACGCGGCGGCCGCTATAGATGACGATGCCATACAGCGTGGCGCGCTCTAGCGCTATCACTTCGGCGCTTTTCTTTTCCCAATGCGGGTCTAGCAACTGCTTTTTAAGTAGGTGGCTACCCACCTGCTCTATCCACTGCGGCTCAATAGCTGCGATGCCACGGCCAAACAAGCGTGACGTGTCGACCAGCTCAGCCGCCACAATCCAACGACCCGGTTTTTTGCTCAGGTTAGCGCCAGGGTGGCGATAAAACTTGATACCGCGTGCACCCAGATATTCAGCCTGTGCTGAGCCTGTCGAAGTATCTTCTAGCTTCCAGCCAATGTTACCTA
>JANOSN010000740.1:0-1404 GCA_031415895.1 Polaromonas sp.
AGCAAGGCCTGCGGCGCGAGCTGGCAGATGCCAAAGGCGAGCTGCAAGATCGCAAAGTGATTGACCGCGCCAAAGGGTTGCTAATGCAGCGCCAAGGTCTCAGCGAGCAAGCTGCTTACGACAAGCTGCGCAAAACCGCCATGGACAAAGGGCTCAAGCTGTCTGACGTGGCGCAACGCATGCTGGACGTAGCTGATTTGCTGAGCTGAGTTAACGTATAAGCACTAATCTTGTGCAATGCACAATATTAGGAATTTATGGCAAGCTGAGTGCTTAAAACCCTCTTCAAAGCCTCTTTTAACTATCAAATATGCTTGTAGTCCAAGTATTTATTGACTATGTAGCTATAGTTTTGATAGTACATAGCACTTTGAATTGCTCTTTTATATTCGTTGCCAAAAGGTTCGTGCAAGTTGGCACGCATTTCGCTAACTAAACATCAAGGTCACTGAAGGCCCATCAGTCTACCGCCTGCGCAATGGCGCGCATGCATACAGACTAACCCTGAACGAAGGCGTTCTCGGCGCAATCGCTTGCTCCTGCAAAGGATGCATTGGATTGCTGCAGAGAGCGCCTTTTTTGTTTTTGTACCACTTGATTTTTGGAGTATCTAGATGAACGATTTACTACAAGCCAAATTTAGCCGCCGCAGCATGTTGCAAGCCAGCGCCGTCGGCGTGGCGGGCGTGTCCCCTGCCCTGCGCAGCGTGGTGTATGCCCAAGGCTCGGACGCATCAGAGAAGAAAGAAGTCAAAATTGGCTTTATTCCGCTAACGGACTGCGCCAGCATAGTCATTGCCTCAGTGCTGGGTATTGACCAAAAATACGGGGTCAAAATCAACCTCAGCAAAGAAGCCAGTTGGGCCAGTATTCGTGACAAGCTTTTATCAGGTGAAAACGATATGACCCACCTGCTGTACGGCATGGCGTATGGAACGCAAATGGGCATTGGTGGCCCCAAGCGCGATATGAACGTCTTGATGACGCTGAACCATAACGGCCAAGCGATTACGCTAAGCAAAAAAATAGCCGACAAAGGCGCTGTGGATCTGCCCGGTTTAGCCAAACTGATGCAGACCGAAAAACGCGAATACACCTTTGCACAAACCTTCCCTACCGGCACGCACGCCATGTGGCTGTATTACTGGCTAGCCAGTGGCGGTATAGACCCGCTACAAGGCGCTAAGGTGATTACCGTGCCGCCACCGCAGATGGTGGCCAATATGCGGGTGGGCAATATGGACGGCTACTGCGTAGGCGAGCCGTGGAACCACCGCGCTATTGCAGACGGCATTGGTATTACCGCAGAGACCACCCAAGGCATTTGGAAAGACCACCCTGAAAAAGTGCTGGGCACTACCGCAGACTTTGCCAAGCAAAACCCCAACACCTGCCGCGCAGTGA
>JANOSN010000741.1:0-2654 GCA_031415895.1 Polaromonas sp.
CATGCTGGCCAAGATCGGATTGAGCAATTCAGGGGGCACAAGCTTGTTTTGTTGGGCCAAAGTCAGCAGCACAAAACCAAACTCACCCGCCTGCGCAAGATACAAACCTGTGCGCAGCGGGTGAGTTTGGTTTTGTGCTGCTGACTTTGGCCCAACAAAACAAGCTTGTGCCCCCTGAATTGCTCAATCCGATCTTGGCCAGCATGGTGCTGTCAATGCTGGCCACACCGTTCATCATCATGTACAGCAACCGTATAGTGATGAAGCTGGTGTCTAGCGACTGGCTGCAGCAATCTTTGCAGATGACCACGATTGCGCGCAAGTCGATCAACGTTGACAAGCACGTCATTATTTGCGGCTATGGCCGCTGCGGCCAAAACTTAGCTCGCATGCTGGACCAAGAGCATATTCCGTCAATGGCATTGGACCTTGACCCCGACCGTGTGCGCCAAGCTGCCGCTGCTGGGGATTCAGTGGTGTTTGGTGATGCCGCGCGACTGCAAGCCTTGATGGCTGCGGGCCTAGCGCGGGCTAGCGCCGTGGTGATCACCTACTTGGACGTGCCCGGGGCCATCAAGGTGTTAGCGCATATTCGCCAACACGCGCCGCAGGTGCCGGTGATTGTGCGCACCCAAGACGATCATGACCTAGAAAAATTGCAAGCAGCAGGGGCCACCGAGGTGGTGCCAGAGTCGATTGAAGGCAGTCTCATGCTAGCTAGCCACGCACTGGCGCTGGTAGGCGTGCCCATGCGCCGAGTGATCCGCACTGTGCAAGACCAGCGTGACGCGCGCTACAACCTACTGCGGGGTTATTTTCATGGTACCGATGACGACACTGTGGACGAGATGGACCACGAGCGATTAACCACTTTCACCATGCCCATGGCAGCAAAGACTCTGACCATGCCGTTGGGTGATTTGGCGCTGCACGCGCTAGGTGTACGTGTAGTGAGCATACGCCGCATGGGAGGCTTGTTGGTTAAACCGGATGATGACTGCCCGCTGCAAGAGGGCGACACTTTAGTGCTTAGCGGCAAACCTGAAGCTTTGGCTTTGGGGCAGGATAAGTTGTTAACGGGTTAATGACAGATTGCACTGGCTGCCTGCGACAATATCGCCATGAAATTACAAACTCCTTTTCTATGGGCGCTTGGCGTTCTCATGATTGCCATGGCCTACTTTAAGTTCGGCTGGGCTGGCGTGGCACTGGTAACCGGGGGCATTGTGTTTTGGATGCTTTTGCACTTTAGCCGCATGATGACCGTGCTCAAGCGCGCTGCCAACGCGCCCATGGGTCATGTGGCCAGTGCTGTCATGCTTAACGCCAAGCTCAAGCCGGGCGTTACATTGCTGCACGTTACCGCCATGACCAAAGCCCTAGGCCTGCTGCAAAGCCCCAAAGACATACAACCCGAAATTTACCGCTGGACGGACACGGGCGGCTCGTATGTGACCTGCACTTTTGTAGGCGGCAAATTGACCAGCTACGCCTTATGGCGGCCTGAGCCTGCTGACGCGTAAAATCTAAGCTAATTTAAACCCAACTAGGAACCACTATGGCAACAGCCCCCACGTCAATGTCAGACCGCGACGGCAAAATTTGGATGGACGGCCAAATGGTCGAATGGCGCGATGCCAAAATCCATGTGCTCACCCATACCCTGCACTACGGCTGCGGCGCGTTTGAAGGCGTGCGCGCTTACCACTTGGCTGACGGCAGCACGGGCATTTTTCGCCTAGAAGAGCATACCGAGCGTTTGTTTAACAGCGCCAAAATTTTGCGCATGAAAATCCCGTTCACTAAAGAAGAGGTGATGCAGGCCCAACTTGATGTTGTACGCGTGAACAAGCTGCCTAGCTGCTACATTCGCCCGCTGACCTGGATTGGCGACAAAAAACTGGGCGTGTCGCCCAAAGGTAATGACATCCACTTGATGGTGGCTGCCTGGCCGTGGGGCGCGTATTTGGGCGATGACGGTTTAAAGCGAGGCATCCGTGTAAAGACCTCAAGCTTTACACGCCACCATGTCAACATCACCATGATTCACGCCAAGGCGGTGAGCAACTACACCAACTCGATTTTGGCCAACATGGAAGCTACCGACGAAGGCTACGACGAGGCACTGCTGCTGGACCCGCAAGGCTTTGTGTCTGAAGGCGCAGGCGAGAACGTGTTTGTGGTGCGCAAAGGTGTGGTTTACACACCCGACTCTAGCGCTGGCGCACTCAACGGCATTACCCGCAATACCATTTTTGCAATCTGCAAAGACCTAGGCATCGACATCCGTGAAAAGGCCATCACCCGCGACGAAATTTATATCGCTGACGAAGCGTTTTTCAGCGGCACAGCGGCTGAAGTCACACCGATTCGTGAATTAGACCGTATTGACATTGGTGCAGGTTCGCGCGGCCCAATCACCGAGAAAATCCAAGCCGCGTTCTTTGACATCGTCAATGGTCGCAATCCTAAGTACGCCAGCTGGCTGAGTAAAGTATGAGCAAATTCATCGAACTCACAGCCGCCGACCTGAACCCGCAGGGCGGCGTGTTTTGCCCTAACAAGCTGGCAGGCATGGAGCTGTGGAATTCGCACCCGCGCGTGTTTTTAGACCTGGCCCACAAGAGCGAAGCAAAGTGCCCTTATTGCGGCAC
>JANOSN010000742.1:0-3909 GCA_031415895.1 Polaromonas sp.
GCGGGTTGTGCCAGCTTGATGGGCGCATCGCTGCTTAGCGAACCTGCTGCACTCATCCGCGACGGCGGTGTGATGGCCAATGGCTTTGACAAAGACTTAGACGAATTGCGCAATATTGGCGATACCTGTGACGCGTTTTTGCTAGACCTAGAAGTGCGCGAAAAAGCGCGCACGGGCATTGCCAACCTGCGTGTGCAGTTTAATAAAGTGCACGGTTTTTATATCGAGATCACGCAAGGCCAGCTAGACAAAGTACCCGATGATTACCGCCGCCGCCAAACTTTAAAAAATGCCGAGCGCTTTATCACGCCCGAGCTTAAAGCGTTTGAAGATAAAGCCTTAAGCGCACAAGACCGCGCGCTGGCACGCGAGAAGTTTTTATACGAGCAACTGCTAGACCAATTGCAAAGCTTCGTACCCGCTTTGTCAGGCTGCGCCCAAGCCGTGGCTACGTTAGACGCACTGTGCGCGCTGGCTGAACGCTCACTCACCCTTAACTGGTGCTCGCCCAGCTTCGTCAAAGAGCCGTGCATCGACATTACCGCAGGCCGCCACCCGGTTGTGGAGGCGCGCTTGGCCGAATTGTCCAGCGGCAACTTTATCGCCAACGACACCGCCTTCAATGCCAAAACCCGCATGCAGGTCATCACCGGCCCCAACATGGGCGGCAAGTCCACCTATATGCGCCAAGTAGCCATCATCGTCTTGCTAGCCTCCATCGGGTCGTACGTGCCCGCCAGCGCCTGCCGCCTAGGGCCGATTGACGCTATCCACACGCGCATTGGTGCAGCAGACGACTTGGCCAACGCGCAGTCCACCTTCATGCTGGAGATGACCGAGGCAGCGCAAATTTTGCACAGCGCCACACCCCACTCTTTGGTGTTGATGGACGAGATAGGCCGTGGCACCAGCACCTTTGACGGCTTAGCCTTGGCCAGCGGCATTGCCACGCACTTGCACAAATCGCAAGCGTTTACGTTGTTTGCCACGCACTACTTTGAGCTGACCACGTTTCCTGAAAAACACCACAGCGCCGTCAACGTGCACGTAAGCGCCGTAGAGCGCGGCCACGACATCGCCTTCTTGCACAGCATCGACCCCGGCCCCGCCAACCGCAGCTATGGCATACAAGTAGCCAAGCTGGCAGGCGTGCCTGCCGCAGTGGTTAACCATGCGCGGCATGCGCTAGCGGTGCTAGAAACCGAGCAGTTGGCCGCACAACAGCAAGTTGACTTGTTTGCCCCACCACCTGATTCACCCGCGCCAACTCAAAGCGGTGCGCTAGAAGCCGCACTGAGCGACATTCACCCCGATACACTCAGCCCCCGCGAGGCGCTGGATGTTTTGTACCAACTTAAAAAACTCTCTGAGAAAAAATAACTGGAGTCACCATGACATATTGCGTAGGCATCAAACTCAAAGCGGGCTTGGTCTTTTTGTCCGACTCGCGCACCAACTCGGGCTTGGATCAGATCAGCACGTTTCGCAAAATGATCGTGTACGAAAAACCGGGTGAGCGGTTTATGACGCTGCTGTCGGCTGGCAATTTGAGCGTAAGCCAGTCGGTGCGAGAGATTTTGCAAGTGGAGCAGCTGAAAGATGAAGCGGGTGAACCGCTGACCATCTGGAACGCTAAAAGCATGTTTGACGCAGCGCGAGTGCTAGGCTCGGCCGTGCGCCATGTGTACCAGCGTGATGCGGAGTCGCTTAAAAAAGCTGGGGTTGAATTTAATGTGTCGCTGATTTTTGGTGGTCAGATTGGCAATGAGCCTATGCGACTATTTCAGGTGTATTCAGCTGGCAACTTTATTGAAGCTACCCCTGAGACGCCGTACTTTCAAATTGGCGAATCTAAATATGGCAAGCCTGTGCTAGACCGCGTGATTACGCTAGATACGCCGCTAGACGAAGCGGCCAAGTGCGCACTGGTGTCTATGGACTCAACGCTTAAATCAAACCTCTCTGTAGGCTTGCCGCTCGACCTGGTGGTGTATGAAGCGGGTCAATTGAAGTCTGACAAAATTGTCTGTATTGAAGAAAACAACCCATACCTCAAAATGCTACGCGGTGCATGGGGCAACAAACTACGCGAGATGTTTGACAGTATTGAAGACCCCATGTGGAACGGCGCACATACCGACAACCCGATTAAAGCGCCCAATGTACGCAGCAGCACCTTGCGCAAAATTGCTACGCCACAAGACCGGCTGATTTAACACCCATGAGCCTGATTGTTTTTTCGCACGGTAATAGCTTTCCGGCCAGCACGTATGGCGTGATGATTGCGTCGCTAAAAAAGCGTGGATTTACGGTCAAATCAATCGACAAATTAGGCCACGACCCTAAATACCCTGTGACCGACAACTGGCCGCACTTGGTGCAGCAGCTGGCAGACTTTGTGGAACGTGAGACTGACAAAGCCGGCGCGCCAGCCTATTTGGTGGGCCATTCGTTGGGCGGTATTTTGAGCCTGATGTGCGCGGCAAATCACCACGCTTTGGCATGCGGTGTCGTGCTGATGGACGCACCCGTGATTGGTGGCTGGCGCGCCAGCACGCTAGGAGCCATCAAAACCACTAATTTGGTAGGTCGCATATCTCCTGGTGCTGTCAGCCAACACCGCAAACAAGCTTGGCCCGATGCCGACGCGGTATATGCCCACTTTAAAAGCAAGCGCGCCTTTGCGCTGTGGGACGATTCTGTGCTGCGCGACTATGTGAACCATGGCACACAAGATGTGCAAGAAGATGGTGTTACTCAGCGCCACTTATCTTTTGACCGCCGCATCGAGACGCACATCTACAACACCATACCCGACAGCCTAGACAACATGCTCAAACGCCACCCTCTTAAGTGCCCCGCAGCTTTTGTAGGCGGACTGCAGTCGCGTGAGATGAAAACTGTAGGCTCGGCGTTAACCGAAAAAGTCACCCAAGGCCGTATGGCCTGGATGGACGGTACGCATTTATTCCCGATGGAAAAACCTTTGGCTGCAGCTGCAGCTGTAGAGGCCGCCATCTACGGTTTTAAGCAGCCCACTTAACCCAGCCTGTCCAAGCGGTGATTAAAACAATCACGCCAAACACAATGCGGTAGTAGGCAAACGGTACGAAGCTGTTGGTTGATATATAGCGCAGCAGCCAACGCACACACAGCCAAGCGCTGAAAAACGAAAACACCAAGCCCACGCTGAACATCGGTATGTCGGCCATGCTGAGCACAGCGCGCTCTTTGTACAGGCTGTATGCACCCGCGCCAATGAGCGTAGGCATAGCCAAAAAGAATGAAAAATCTGTAGCCGCCTTGCGCGACAAGCCTAGCAACATGCCACCAATGATGGTGGCACCGCTGCGGCTGGTGCCGGGAATCATCGCCAAGCATTGCACCAAACCTACCTTGACAGCATCCATCGCCGTCATGTCGTCCACATCGCTGACGCGCACTTTGGTAGTGGCATTAGCCTGCAGTTTTTCAGCCCACAAAATGATGAACCCACCGATGATAAACGTGGTGGCTACCACCACTGGCGTAAACAAATTCGCTTTAATCGCTTTGCCAAACAGCAGGCCCAGCACTACGGCAGGTATGAAGGCAATCAGCACGTTTAAAGCAAACTGCTGGGCTTTCTTTTCTGTAGGCAACGCAATTAAGGTAGCGCGGATTTTTTGCCAGTACACCAAGATGACAGCAAAGATAGCCCCTGTCTGAATAGCAATGTCAAACACTTTGGCCTTCTCATCATCAAAGCCCAACAACGCGCCAGCCAGTATCAAATGCCCTGTAGACGAGATTGGTAAAAACTCAGTCAAGCCCTCTACTACGCCCATGATGGCGGCTTTAATTAATAAGGTGATGTCCAAAATATTGCCTCGTACTGTGATCAACGGTTTGACCTAATACTATCAATTG
>JANOSN010000743.1:0-4814 GCA_031415895.1 Polaromonas sp.
TGAATCGTTACAAGCGGGAATACTTTGCTTGCTGTGAGAAGAATGCTTTCCACAGATTCAATATCGACCTTAGGTTTTCGTGGTCGTTTCTCGCCGCGTTTCTTCAGGACAGCTTCAGCGAAGCTTGCATACGGGTCTGCCTTAACACTCCGAATGTCTTTGATGCGAAAGCATTCGAAACCGTCAAACCAGATTCGATCACTTACGAGTGCCAGCAAAAAAAACTCAGCACCCATGGCCATAACATAGCCGCGAATTTTTGAATTTTCGTAGCGCCTAGTCAAGGAAACGAGTTGTCGCTCGTTCATTGCGATAGTTAGTTGTGAAAAGTTGATTTTGGACATTATGTGAACGATTTTCAAGAGAAAGGGTAAGTAGTGAAACTATTCCTTGAACCGCTCAGCAATAGCCTTTTGCGCGCTCTCGCGCCACACTTTGTTATCTTTGCGGTAATTGGCATTGCCTAAGCGAAAGCGTTTGTCTATGTCGGCCATTACTGCGTTGGCGCGTGCTGGGTCTTTGTGGCGGCATAAAAAGGCGATGTACTGTGCACGGGCTTCTTCGCCTGCGTAATGCGGTAGCAGGGCCTCAAAGTAATCGCGTGATTCGCTGTCTCTGCCTGCGCCTTCTAAAGCCTGCGCTACCATCAGCTTGGCGTCGCCTCTATCAAACATCGGCTCGCGTTCTATCACCTTGCTTAAAATTTCTACGGCTTGCGCGGCATCGCGTTTATAAAAGTAGGCCGTGCCCAGGCCGTACATGACCGATAAATCTTCGGCGTAGTGCCCCACCATAACTGAGCGATACAGCTTGATAGCGTCGTTAAACTGGCCAGTGTTAATGCACTCATCTGCCAGCGACATTTTGTTGGCCAAGCTGCCGCAGCGCTCTACCTCATCCAGCCGTGCTTTGTAGTCAGCACCGGGGCTAAAGTGTTTGATGACGCGTTTAAGGTGTTTATCAGCGCCGCCCGAGGGCACAATTTCAAAAAACACATAGGCTAAAGCGCCAAACACCGGGAACCCAATGATGATGAACATCCAGTAATAGGGTCGACCAGTTTTCCACACATGGTGGCAACAAAATATGTTGATTGCCAGTTGTACAAATGCTGCAATGAATGGCATGGTGAGCTGTAGTAATTAGTTTTGTACATATTATTACAGCGATACATCCTGCCGGTAGTCCAAACGCAACTGCCAGGAACCCTTAAAAAATCACTATAAACAACTCAAAATTGGATATAAATGGATAAAAGAATGGATGCAGCTTGCTAATTGGACATAAATGGATATATTTATGGATATGCTGAACACGCAAACCATCACCATCACGGCTGAAATACTGGCCCTTGTTTCGTCCATCGACGAGTTCAAAGGGGCGTGGCGGGCTTTTAGCACTATCTCGCCTGAGCGGCTTGATGCACTCAAACATGTGGCCACTATCGAAAGCATCGGCTCGTCCACGCGCATCGAGGGTAGCAAGCTGTCTGACCGCGATGTAGAAAAGCTGATGTCCGGGCTGAGCAAAACTTCATTCGAGTCGCGTGACGAGCAAGAGGTGGCGGGCTACGCAAAAGTGATGGAGCTGGTGTTTTCGTCGTTCGACTATATTCCGTTGACCGAAAACCATATCCAACAATTGCACCGCGATTTGCTGGTGTATGTAGACAAAGACGCACCGCATCGTGGCAGCTACAAAACCCACACCAACTCCGTGGTGGCACGCGACGAAACAGGCAAAGTGATAGGTGTGGTCTTTGAAACCGCTACGCCGTTTGACACCCCCAGGCTGATGACCGAATTGGTGGCGTGGTATCGGGGCCAGATAGATAGCAAAACGATGCACCCGCTGCTGGCTATTTCAGTTTTTATCGTCACCTTCTTGGCTATCCATCCGTTTGAAGACGGCAACGGGCGCTTGTCACGCATTTTGACGACGCTATTACTGCTGCAAGCAGGCTATGCCTACGTGCCCTACAGCTCGCTAGAAAGCGTGGTGGAGCAAAACAAAGGCAACTACTACATCGCTTTGCGCCAAACGCAGGTGACGATTCGCACCGACGCACCCAACTGGCAATCGTGGATCGTGTTTTTTCTGCGTTCTCTGCAGGCGCAAGTGAAGCGGTTAGAGAAAAAAGTGGAGAACGAAAAAATAGTATTGTCTGCAATGCCTGAGCTATCGCTACAAATTTTTGAGATAGTTCGTGCACGCGGCAGAATCACCACTCAAATAGCGGTGACGCTAACCGGTGCTAACCGCAACACGGTGAAGCAACATATTCAAAAGCTGGTGGAAGCTGGCCACTTGGCGCAAAACGGCGCTGGTCGTGGCGTGTGGTACGGGTTAGCTTGAAGTTAAGTCAGATAAAGACTTGATTTGTAATGTGCAGCCAAGGGAACTTGGCAATGTGTAGTTGCTACAAAAATAGTAGCTGCTTGAGCAGTAAATACTTGGACTACAAGCACTTTTCATTGGCAAAAGCACTTTTTTAAGTGCTTCGCAAGATGTTTCCAGTCTAACTGGTGCACCCGGGTTCAGTCGTCATGCTCAACAGCTATGCAGTGCAGGTCAAGCCATGCTGTTGGGCCCAATTGAGCAACGCCTCTTCAATGGCGTTGCGTTCGTAGGTATGCCAAGCTTGAAGTTGACCAGCGCGCTCAAGCAGCGATTTGAAGTGCGAGTACGCCCCGCGTTTGCGAAAGAACTGATGCACGGTTTCGTATTCATGAGGAAGGTGAGCTTCGACGAAGCTCAGCGCAAGGGAGCGCCCCAGCTCAAACTCACTCTTGCTGGGAACCGCAACGTAAATGGTCCCGTCTTCAATATCCTCTGGAAGCTCGTCGTCAACCCCCTCGCCTGACCAGATAACTCTACCAGTGGCGTTGCTAACGTAGGCAGCGCACTCGATTGCCGCGCTGTCGCCAGCACTGACCCAGTCAACCGCGGCGAGCAAGTCTTCTAGGCTTACAGGAGTGTTCACTGTATCCCTCGGCGTCTAACGTCGACATGATGGGATTCCTAAAAGGCGCAGCCTTTTAGGAATCCCATCGATGGAAGGGTTAGACCTCATATTTGCCAACCGCGACGGCTAGTGAGTTAAAGCCCAAGTCCATTTTCATTAGGGGACGAGTTTTGTACTTCAGTTGAAGCTCTTGTAGCAGCGCGCTCTCATTTGCTCTGTCGGTCGGGGAGTCTAGGACGTAGGCGACTCGCTTACGCTGAGCTTTGACTGGATTCTCTACAGCCGTACCGAATAGCTTGGTGAACTTTGTTCTAAGCAGGCTTCCAAAACGAGTAGACAGCGGATTCAGGCACAGGCGTGCCGAGAGCTTACCGTTTGAAAGATAGACGGCGACCGCGCCGTCGAGAGAGGCTGCGTAGCGATGAAACTCGCTGTTGCGGAAGAAGTAACAGGGCCGCATGAACTGTGAGCCCATTTCGACAATGCGCGTTGTTCCGTAAAGCGTTGCGATGAACTGGTGGTAGTACGCCTCCGCGTTCGGCCCTGTGCCTGTGAACCAGACCAAGCGGAAGTCGTGTGAATATTGCTTGCTCGACGAATCGAGTTGACTTACCGCCTTACGGACAAGACCCGACATGCGATTCGTGCGCACGAGTGGCTTGACGTTGAGGTGAAGGTTGCCAGAAGCCAATGTCCGGGTCCGCTTTGCGACCTTTTCAGGGTCGTCGAACTTGGTCTTCTCTTCTATGAGAATCTTCGAGCGCCCGAGCGTGACTAGGAAGTCGGATTGCTCGTTGCCACCGGTTGGGAGCGGAACGCAGGGAACTCCCCAGTGGTCAAGCAGAAGTTGAGCGACGGAGAGATTTTCCACATGAGGCCTAACGAATAGCGTTTATCTGTCGCGAGACCAAGCTGAAATAAACCAAGAGCGCCTCCTGCGACAGATAAACCTTGTTGGACTGAACCACGCGGGGTGGCGGCGGTAAGGGGGATGAAATCTTCAGCCCACTACATGAGTCAAATTATGGCGTATGTTTGAGCGTTTTGGTGAAAGCAAAGTGCGCTCTGTGCGATGGCAGCGTCGCCAGATGCGCCGATGCGGGGCGAGAACTCTGTGAAATACGAGCTGCTTATGTGTACGCACGCACAACCCCTTTGCACAGTCGTCTGCGGCGCATGAAGTCGATGGCTGACCGTTCAGACGTACCCAGCGGTAGCTGCGGTTACCATCGTGTCGGTGGTAAATAGTAAAACCGGTAATGCTCTGAATTTAATAGCTGGTTGAGCAGTAAATACTTGGACTACAAGCACTTTTCATTGGGAAATGTGCTGTTTAGGCTCTTTGCCATAAACACACTCAGCGGATGGTCCGCATACCCACCAAACGGCCCGCACTTTTTGTACCCTTGCTTGCTATAAAAAGCCAGTGCCTCGGGCTGGTATGGCCCGGTTTCCAACAGCAACTGTTCACACCCGGCCTTTAGCGACGCAGCCTCTAGCGCCACCAGCACGCTGCGGGCAACGCCTTGGCCACGGAGGTGTGGGCGCACGTACATTCGTTTAAGCTCACCCACACCGCCTGCGATGACGACCGCACCGCAGCCCACCGCTTCGCCCTCGTCATCGCGCGCCACCATGAATATGACGTTTGATTTAGTCAGCGATGCCATGTCCAGCGCATACCGCGCCTCAGCCGGGTAGAGCGTGTCTTGGTACGCATCTAAGTCGGCAATCAATGCAATGACTTGCGGTTGGTCAGGGGATTCTTGTGATATTTGCATAGGGCTTTTATGAAGATTAATGTAATGTAGACCGCAAAATATGAAGTAAAAAACTTCAGCAAAAAACA
>JANOSN010000744.1:0-1310 GCA_031415895.1 Polaromonas sp.
GTACACGCCGCGCTTATCGTCGATGACAAACACGCGGTTAGCCTGCACGTCGCACAGCGGTTCAAGGCGTTTGAGTTCATCTAGCTCCAAGTGGTGCGTAGCCACCCGCGTGTGCGCCAGCAGCCCCGCCTGCGCCGCCAGTAGCGCGCCCGCGCAGATGGTGACTAGGCGGTGTGGCGAACTGGGCGCGTGCAACTGCTTATCCACACTGCGTAGCCAGTGCGTTACCTGCCGCACTTGCGCGCCGTGTTGGAGCACGGCCTCGTCAGGGTAGCCCAGTAGCACCAGCCAGCTAGGCGCTAGCAACTGGGCTGGCAGCGGCTCAATCTGCGCAATCTGCGCCCCCACCGAGCTGCGCGCATCCGCTTGCGGCCCCACAAACCGCAGCGTAAACGCAGGCGGCTTGCCCTGCAGCGCCAGCGATTGGTTAGCAATACGAAACGCCTCGGCAGGCCCTGCCCAATCCAAAATCAAGGTGTCGGGCAGCAAGACAAACAGCACCTCGATGGTGTTGTTTGTCGCGATGGTGGATGGGGTAGGGTGTTTCAATGGTGGCTTTCTCGTTTTGTACGGGAGCAGGCCGGCGGCGCACGCAGCTACGCGGCTGTCCCCCCCCCCCGCACCACCCGTTTTGGCCTAGGGCCGACTCCTTGATGCCGCTGCGCTGCGTGCACCGCCGACCTGCTCTTGCTAATGCGCGACAGCCTGCGCTAAGGGCTCCAATGCCTTTAGCACCTCATGCGCGGGTAACACTTGCGCAAACCGGTCTTGCAGCACCGTGGCCGTGCGCATTTTGATGTCTGCTGCACTCAGCGTTTTGCCATCGGGCTGCTGGATGTCCCAGGTCAACGTAGCGTCTAGCACATAGTCCACTGCGTAGCCCATGTCTGACGCATGCCGCGTGGTCGTCTCGCAGCACTGCTCGGTGCGAATACCGCTGACGATGATTTTGCCTATCTGGTTTTGGCGCAGCCACACCTCTAGCCCGGTGCCCACCAGCGCGCTGTGGCGGCTTTTATGGAACGTAGCCGCAGCCGCAAAATCTGCCAGCCCGTCAATAGGCCGCACATAGCCAGACTCCAATGCAAACGCATTGTCCGCCGCTGCAGGCCCATCCACATGAAAGATGCGCACCACCGGCACACCCCGCGCCACGCAGCCCGCAATCAACGCGTTTTGCGCCGCCAAATAAGCAGGCATATCGTGCGCCGTGTAGTACGGCCGGTGGCGAAACGACTCTTGCGCATCAACCACAATCAGACAGGTTTTCATGGATAAGACTCCTTTGTAGTAGAAGTACTGATCTTGAA
>JANOSN010000745.1:0-2568 GCA_031415895.1 Polaromonas sp.
TGCAGACAGGTCGCGGTCGCACGACATTACCATCTCGCCAATCATGCCCGCCAGGCCCATGCGCTGCCCGTCTTCAGGGCTAAAAATACGCACGCCGTGGGCGGCTAAATCTTTGATCTCATCTGGCACGATCACGCCGCCGCCGCCCCCGTACACCTTGATATGTTCGCCGCCGCGCTCTTTTAGCAGCGCCGTCATGTACTTGAAGTACTCAACGTGCCCACCTTGGTAGCTGCTGACCGCAATGCCCTGCACGTCCTCTTGCAGCGCGGCAGTTACCACGTCGTCCACACTGCGGTTGTGGCCCAGGTGCACCACCTCTACGCCCATGCTCATCAATATGCGGCGCATGATGTTGATCGACGCGTCGTGCCCGTCAAACAAACTGGCCGCCGTGACAAAGCGCACCTTGTGTGTGGGGCGGTAATCGGCTAAGGCTTTGTAGTCGCTAGACAAATCGGTCATGGGGGGTGGTCTCCGCTAGTTGACGTTTACGTAAACGTCAATGTCAATGTCTTATTTTCCACTATTTTTGCAGTCAGCGCCGTGTCAATTACCCTAGTCTCCACAGACTGGCTGCAGCCGCTGCCAGCGCCAAGATCAGCAGCACACCTGACCAGCGGATAGCGCGCAATGCCCAGCTTAGCTGGTGCACCCACAGCGCGGCTTTGTCGTCCGTGGGGGCTGACGCATCGGGCAATGCGCCTAGTCGCAAATTGAATCCTGCTGAAGACAGCGTCCACAACGCAAACAAAGCACAGGCGGCGCTAACCACCAGCAGGCTGGCCGCAGCTACCGCGCTCCAGCGCGCATGCAAGTGCGCAGTGGCCAGCACACCCATCACCCCCACCAGCGCGGCAGAGGCCAAAACGCTAGCCGCCATCAGCGCGTTGCGCAGGGTTTGTACGGCCAAAATATCGCCGCCGGGGCGGTTATGCAGGCTGGCTACCCAAAGCGTTAGGGCCGTTTTCATGCTGCCCAGCGCTTAGCTGCCCACATTCCCGCTACCAAGGCGGCGACAAAAACCAGCGCGTCTAAGCCCCCCGACAGCAGCGATGCCAACGCAGGCCCTGGGCAATAGCCCGCCACACCCCAACCCACACCAAACAGCAAGGCACCTAGTACCAATTTGCCATCAATATCTTGGCGGGTGGGTAATTCAAACCGCTCGCCAGCCCAGGGTGTTTTACCAGCCCTAGGAGTGACTGCAAACGCAATGGAGGTGACTAATAATGCCCCGCCCATCACAAAAGCCAAGCTAGCATCCCAAGCACCAAAACGCTCGGGTGCCCACAAGCCGCCCACATTTAAAAACCCCAGCACCTTGGCGGGCTGCGTCATGCCAGACACTACCAAGCCCAGCGCAAACAGCGCACCTGATAAAACAGCAAAACTTATTTTTTTGAACATGATTTTCTCCACTTTACAAGCGCACCAGCGCCATGACCCACACCGTCACCGCACCAGCGGACATAAAGCACAGTGTGGCGACTAATGAACGTACAGACCTCCGCCCCAAGCCACACACACCGTGCCCGCTAGTGCAACCTGAACCCAACACGGTGCCAAAGCCCACCAGCAGCCCAGCGGCTACTAGCAAGGGCCAGGGCCGAGTGGCGATGGTGGGCGTGTTCAACAGCGTCGCCGCTGCGCCCCCAGCCACCACCAAACCCGCTACAAACGCCCAGCGCCACAGGCGCTCGCCAGCCGGCGCACCAGGCGACTGCACTAACGCGCCCGCCGCTATGCCGCTGATACCCGCCACGCGACCTAGCGACGCTAGCAGTAGCCAGCTAGCCAAGCCAATTAACACGCCACCCACACCTGCTTGCAAAAACGGATGGGGCAACCAACCTGCTATGTTCATAAAAGTCCTAATTACAAAATTCAACAGCTAAAACTGCAGACCACAGTATACTCCATGGGGTATATAAAATTAACCTGCTCAATATGTCAAAACTGAAAGATCCTGTTAAGAAAAAAGCCATGCGCGCGCGCTTAGCCCGCGTAGAGGGGCAATTACGCGGCGTGCAGCGCCAAATTGAAGATGAAGCCGATTGCGAGCGCATAGCGCAGCAACTGTCAGCCGCCCGCAAAGCACTGGACAAAGCTTTTTTTACCATGGTGGCTTGCATGATGGAGCAGGGTGACCTGCCCGCAGACCACGTGGCCAACATGTTGGCCAAATACGCTTGAAGGCTTGGCAACATGACCCCCATTCAGCTTTTTGACCCTGCGTCTAGTACCTACACCTATGTGCTGTTTGACGCTGTCAGCCGCGATGCCATCATCATCGACCCAGTAGACACGCATATGCAGCGCGACCTAGCCGTACTGCAGCAAAATAATTTACAGCTGCGCTATATCGTTGAAACCCATGCGCACGCTGACCACATTACCAGCGCTGCAGGGTTGATAGAACATACCGGCGCTCAGGCGGCTACCCCTGCGGGTTGCGGCATCAAGCCCTCGGCTATTCAATTGCAAAACGGTGATGTACTGCACTTTGGCAGCCAACAGCTTAAAGCACTGCACACACCAGGCCACACGGCTGGCAGCATGAGTTTT
>JANOSN010000746.1:0-1900 GCA_031415895.1 Polaromonas sp.
GCCGCAGGAGAGCCACTGCGCGTAGCTGAAAATGTTTTGCCCGATCCAGGCCAGCGGCATGTAGGCCAGCACTTCTTCGCTGCTAGTGAGCTTGTCAAACTTAGCGCCTGCAGCGGCGCGGTCTAGCAGCGTGCTGTGGGTGTGCACCACACCCTTGGGGTTGCCGGTGGTGCCGCTGGTAAAAAACATGGCGGCCACATCATCGGCTTTGGTGGCCGCTACGGTGTCTTTAAAAAAGCTCGGGTTGGTTGCGGCAAAGGCTTGGCCCGTGCTGAGCAGTGCGTCGACTGCTTGCAAACCATCTTCAGCGTAATTGCGCAGGCCGCGCGGCTCGTCAAAATAAATATGCGCTAACTGCGGGCACTGCTCACGCACCTCTAGCATTTTGTCGACTTGCTCTTGGTCTTCGACCACGGCAAAGCGCACTTCGGCGTTATTGATAGGAAACACGATCTCAGCAGCGGCTGCGTCTTGGTACAGCGGCACCGGAATAGCGCCTAGTGCTTGCGCGGCCAGCATGGTGGCGTACAGGCGGGGGCGGTTAGACCCAATCACCACCAAATGATCGCCATGCTTTAAGCCCGCCTGGTGCAAGCCGCAGGCCATGTGCTCAACCATGGTGCCCAGCTGCTGCCAAGTAGTGGTTTGCCAAATGCCGTATTCCTTCTCGCGCATGGCGGGCGCTGCGCCGCGCTGGCTTGCGTGCTGCAACAATAGCTGGGGAAAAGTCTGCATGGCTGTCTTTACCTTCTTGGGTTGCGCGGTGACGGGATCAATCGTGCGCTTTATCTACCTAACGAATGCACTGTATGCCCCACTTTGACGTTATGATGTCTGTTGGACGACATTTTCGGGTTAGCCCTATCCCGTGATTACCCTAGTTTGTGTCGCCTTAACGTCCAAGATTGACTTTGTATGACAAAACATGCACCCGTTGAGCTCAGTTTGCACCAACGTCGCCGCTCGCCCAACGCGGCCGAGCTGCAGGCCATACCGTGGCTCGGCCTTTTAAGTGCACAAGAGCACTTGCGCGCATGCGCAGCACTGCAAGTGGGCGAGGCGCAGCATGGCGACTATGTGTGCCGCGTGGGCAAGCCGGTGACGTATTGGTTTGGCTTGATTGACGGCTTGCTGAAGATGAGCAACGAGACAGCTGACGGCCGCAGCATCACGCTGGTGGGCGTGCCACCGGGCGGCTGGTTTGGCGAGGGCACGGTGCTTAAGCAAGAAAATTACCGCTACAACATTCAGGCCCTGCGCCCCAGTGTGATTGCGGGCATTCCGGTGGAGACCTTTCATTGGCTGCTAGACCACAGCATTGGCTTTAACCGCTATGTAATGAACCAGCTGAACGAGCGCTTAGGCCAGTTTATTGCCGCGCGCCAAAGTGACCGAAACCCTAACCCGGACGCGCGGGTAGCGTCGAGCATAGCGGCGCTGTTTAACCCGGTGCTGTACCCTCGCATGACCGATGTGCTACGGATTACGCAGCAAGAGTTGGCTTATTTGGTAGGGCTGTCGCGGCAACGGGTGAATGAGGCGCTGAGTACATTGCAGGAGCGGGGGCTGGTGCGGTTGGAGTATGGGGGGTTGAAGGTGCTGGATATTTCGGCTTTGCGATCTGCGGTGTTTGAGTAGATGGTTTTTTTGTGTATTGACTTGGGTAGTCTCAGCCCTACCCGTGAGCGCCGGTGCCTTGGTCTCTTGGTTATCCCTACGCACCGGAGAGCTGGACTCGACGTGGGGCATCTCGCTGATAAAAATCTCCGAGAACACGCGCAGCCCAGGTAAGTATTTGCCCGTTTGGTAGTACGACGCGCCTCTCTGCGATTTTTACATCGAGACGTCCCCACATCGTCACATGGTTCTTTGCAGGGTTAACAGCCCGCGCGCCGGATCA
>JANOSN010000747.1:0-2418 GCA_031415895.1 Polaromonas sp.
TCACTGCGCCATTGGCGCGGCGTATTTTGATGAATACCCAAGACGGCCAGCAGTTGACCATTCTTAAGAATAGGAATGCCTAAATTAGCGACTATCTCCATACAAGCGTAAGCAGCTTTTTCGCTATCTGAATAATCGTCGTCAGTGTGTATGTCTGATACAACAACGTTTTTACCCGATTGCAAAGCGGCTAACAGCTTGGGGCCGTAGTCTTTCAGTTTGTAGGTGCCTTCGATTTGCTTTACCGCGTTGATGTAGCTGTGACCTATCTCGATATCCTCACTGTTTAACACTTCGCCGTACATCACACCCCTAACTTGCAGGTGCACCCCCAATAGGTGCGAGCCTATGCGCTTAAACGCTTGCTCATCAGTTAAATCACGCGTAGCGTCGCTAAACAGACTGCGGAATGTTTCGCGGTCTGTCACTAGACGCAGGGCATCCTTGCGTTGGCGAAGCTCGCGCGCAATGGCCCAGTTTTCACAGGCGTTTTCAACAGCTCTTCTGAGTGCTTGGGGGCTGGCCCAGTCTTTGTAAATGTAGCCTTGGGCGCCTGCGCGCAATACATGGCGTCCGTCCTCTTGGTTGTCTGGGTGGGTCACCACTACCACTGGGCATACCGGCATACCATCGGTGTCCAAAAGTTCAACCAGCACCTGCACCGCGTTCATGTCGGGTAGGTTGTCGCTAAGTACAACGCAGTTTGGCGTAGTAGCGGCCTGGTGAATGGCCGCTACACCTGCTGCGCCGTTGTCAGCTTCGATAAACACGATGTGTTGCTTGGATGCTGAGAGTAGCGTTCGGCGGATGTCGGCACGGTCATCTACACTGCTGTCGATGATGGCTACGCACCATGTTTCTGGCAAGTTTTGTATCGCTTCATTTGTGGCCATGAGTCTTGCATTACTTAGGTTGTAGTTAGTACAAATGTAATCCCAAACCGTACACGCCGTGTCGGCCATTAGCCCATGGCTTTGTAAGCTATGCCTTACACACCTCACATGTCAGTTGTCAGATACAAGCTGTGCACTTTTGTCTTAAAAGTGTTGGCTTCAATGCCAGTCAGCGTTAACCATCGTGATGGCAACGACCTGGTTGCTGGCATTTTTTAGCAATCTAATGCGCATGATTAACGAGCATTAGTGACATGTGAATAGTTTTAACCAATCTTCATAGCTTATATTGCGTGCATGGATTACCAAATAGCACCTGTGCAAGACAACGAAGCTGAGCGCTTGGCGGCGTTGCGATCTGCAATATGTGCATTTGGTTCGCGGGAAGAGCGCTTTGACCGCATCACTGGTATGGCACAGCGCATGCTGCATGTGCCGATTGCCATTATCTCGATGCTAGAAGACCAGCGGCAGTGGTTTCGCTCGGCGCGGGGTTTAACTAGCCAAGACGCGGCGCAGCATATGTCGTTTTGCTTGCCATCGGTCGACATGGGCCGTGTGCTTAAAGTGCGCGACACTTTGGTAGACGACAGGTTTATGCAAGAGCCCTTGGTGGTTAGCACGCCTTATGTGCGCTCGTACTGCGGCTGGCCGCTAGAGCTGGCGCCTGGCATGCGTGTGGGCACCTTGTGTGTGATGGACACCATGCCGTGCACCTATACGGCTGAAGACTTAGAAGTAATGGCTGATTTGGCGCAGATGGTGGAGTCTGAGCTGCGTGTGCATGCCATGTCTACCAATCAACAAGCATTGATCTTAGAAACTGCGCGCACCCACCGCACGCAGCTGCTAGACCCCGCCACGGGCTGCTGGAGCGAGCGCGGCTTTGCCGAGCTGATGCGCCGCACGCTGCGTGATGTGGCCACAGGCCAAGTGCACGCTGCGCTGTGCGGCATTCAGGTGCATAACTTGGACGACTTTAAGCTGGGTGATGGTTTGGGTGAGGGCGCCCACGAGGTGCGTGCCATGCTGATATCGCAGTTTATTCGACAGCGTTTGCCATCTAATGCTGTGCTGTGCCGCATGCCCGCGGGGCGTGCGTGTGCCATGTTTGCTGCGCGGGACAAAAGCCTGCTGCGCCAGCAAATTGCCACCTTTTTGCAAGAGCCTGGCCATGAGCCTATTGGTGGCGTAGCCTTTGCCCAAAAGCTAGAGATCACCAGCGCAGGCCTGCGCCTGACCACCGATAAAGCCAACGACGACCCGGCGCATTTGCTGGAAATAGTGATGGGCCGGGTAGCTGAGAACTCAGGCGTGACGTCGGTGCTCAAGTAACACGGTAGTCAAGTAACACGGTGCTCAGGTAATAATGAGCACCTATGTACCTACCGCCCCAATTCAACGCCAAAGACCGTGCCCACGCAGCCCATTTGGTGCGCGAGCATGCCTTTGCTTCGCTGATATCTAACGATGACGACGGCGTGCCGTTTGTGACCCACCTGCCGCTGCATTTGGTGGATGGCAC
>JANOSN010000748.1:0-1062 GCA_031415895.1 Polaromonas sp.
GAGCGAAAGCCCCCTCGGGGGGCAGAGAAACGGCGAAGCCGTGAACGTGGGGGCTCATTTGCTCGCCTCCATCAAGTGGATGAAGCGATCAAAAAGGTAGCTGATATCGTTCGGCCCGGGCGATGCTTCAGGGTGCCCCTGAAAGCAAAACGCGGGTTTGTCAGTGCGGGCCAAGCCCTGCAGTGTGTTGTCAAACAAGCTAATGTGGGTGGCACGCAAGTTTTTAGGCAAGGTCTTTTCATCGACTGCAAAACCGTGATTCTGGCTGGTGATGCTGACGCGACCATTGTCTAAATCTTTGACTGGGTGATAAGCGCCGTGGTGGCCGAACTTCATTTTGAAAGTCTTGGCTCCCGATGCGAGTGCCATTATTTGTTGGCCTAGGCAAATGCCGAAAGTGGGCACGCCCGCTTCGATAATTTCGCGTGTGGCTGAAATAGCATAGTCGCACGGCTCCGGGTCGCCAGGGCCGTTGGACAAGAATACGCCGTTAGGCTTAAGGGCCAACACGTCTTTAGCGCTGGTTTGCGCAGGCACCACGGTAACTTTGCAGCCGCGCTGGGCCAACATGCGCAAAATGTTGAACTTCACGCCGAAGTCAAAAGCCACTACATGGAACTTAGCCGCGGTTTGTTGGCCATAGCCGGGCTTGCCGTCAGCACCAAACAGTTGCCATTCGGTTTGTGCCCAGTCATACGATGTATCTACCGATACCACTTTAGCAAGGTCTAAGCCCGACATAGATGGCGCGGCTTTGGCAGCAGCGATGGCTTTATCAATGAGGGCTTGGGTAACTGCTTCACCAGCTTTCAAACCGACGATAGCACCGTTTTGCGCACCGTGCGCGCGCAGATGACGGGTCAACTGGCGGGTGTCAATGTTGGCAATAGCAACACAGTTTTCTTTGACAAGATACTGCGCCAAAGTCATGTCACTGCGAAAATTACTCGCAATCAAGGGCAGATCTTTAATGATCAAGCCGGCAGCAAACACTTTGCGCGACTCGACATCTTGCAAGCTAATGCCGTAATTGCCAATATGAGGATAGGTGAGCGTGACGAT
>JANOSN010000749.1:0-1533 GCA_031415895.1 Polaromonas sp.
ACTGGACGTAGACCACGGCACCTATCCTTTTGTGACCTCCAGCAACTGCGTGGCGGGTAACGCTGCTGCAGGTTCGGGTGTGGGACCTGGCATGTTGCACTATGTTTTAGGTATCACCAAGGCCTATTGCACCCGCGTGGGCGGCGGGCCTTTCCCCACCGAGCTAGAGTGGCAAAAAGAAGGCACCCCCGGCTACCACATGAGCACCGTAGGCGCGGAGCGCGGCGTGGTGACGGGCCGCTACCGCCGCTGCGGCTGGTTTGACGCCGCCTTGCTCAAGCGCAGCGCGCAGGTGAACGGTTTAACCGGTTTGTGTATTACCAAGTTAGACGTGTTGGACGGCCTCAAAGAGCTGAACATCTGCGTAGGCTACGAGCTAGACGGCCAGATGACCGACATTTTGCCTATGGGCGCCGACGACATTGCCCGCTGCAAGCCAGTGTACGAAGTGATGGAAGGCTGGAGCGATAGCACCGTAGGCGTGACCGACTACGACAAGCTACCGATTAACGCCCGCCTGTACCTGCAGCGCATTCAAAACGCCACCGGCGTGCCCATCCACATCGTGTCCACCAGCCCCGACCGCGACCACACGATCATGATGAAGCATCCGTTCTTGGCCTAAGCCCTTTCAAGTGCATTTTGATAACGAAATAGTGCTGTAGTCCAAGTATTTATTACGTTTATAGCTATTAAATTCATAGTATCTCCCTTAGTCTAACTTTTAAAAAATTCAATACCATGCTCACAGAAGACGGCAAACATCTCTACGTCAGCTACGACGAATACCACAACCTGACCGAAAAATTGGCCATCAAAGTGCACCAATCCGGCTGGCAGTTTGACACTATTCTTTGTCTCGCACGCGGCGGCATGCGCCCTGGCGACATTTTGAGCCGCATCTTCAACAAGCCCCTGGCCATCATGTCCACCAGCTCGTACCGCGCCGAAGCAGGCACCGTGCAAGGCCACCTGGACATCGCCCGCTACATCACCACCCCCAAGGGCGAGATTGCAGGCAAAGTGCTGCTGGTCGACGATCTGGCCGACACGGGCCATACCCTGAAAGCCGTAGTCGATTCACTGCGCAACAACTACAAACCCATTATCGAGCTGCGCACCGCCGTCATCTGGACCAAAGGCGTGTCAGCGTTTCAGCCCGACTATTCAGTAGATTATTTGCCCACCAACCCGTGGATCCACCAGCCATTCGAAGGCTACGACAGCCTGTCGCCGGAGAAGCTGATGGAGAAGTGGAAGGTTTAATCCTTCGCGTTTGATTGGGGTTGTGACTTTCTGCAGTTTTAGCGCTTAACACGCATGCCTATCACCATAGTACTGCGCCCTACGCCTGCCCTCCCGTGAATACACTTGCCACGATTCACAGCGATCAGAGCGGAACTTTTTGGTCCTGCATTAAAGACTAAGCTCTTCTTTTCGCTTATAACAAACCTTCATAAAGAGCCCGAACCGGCAACAGTTCGGGCTCTTTTGCTATGCCTGCCGCATCTCAGCCCAAACTCTACAACCCGC
>JANOSN010000750.1:0-5188 GCA_031415895.1 Polaromonas sp.
GTCCAACGCCCGCGCAAGTTGGCCCAGCTGCTGATGTGGTAGCAGTTGAACCAGTGGGACCAGTTGAGGTAGAGGTACCAGTTGATGCGGTAGTGCTACTTGTTTTTGTGGTGCTCGTTGATGTACTAGTTCCAGGCCCTGCTGCACCTGCGGTAGCGGCAGCGGTGGCTGAGTCTGACCCGCCACCGCTACCGCAGGCTGCGATTAGCGGAGCGATCAACACCGCAGCGATACACGCTGAAACTCGTCGAATATATTTGCGCATCAATGTGTTCCCTCGATAAGCTTTTAAAGCCGATGAGAGAATCATGCATTGAATACACATCTAAACGTCAATTGCGCTGCATGACAATTTTGACATCTAGTTATCGTTTGTAAAAAGTGTACCTTTAACTAGTTACAGCAAACGGATCACGTGGCCGGTAAAACTACGGCCTGAACGGCTAAGCGGTATTTTTTAAGTGTTTTGCTAGTAAAAACAGCCTATAGTCCAAGTATTTACTGCTTAAGCAGCTATTATTTTGATAGTATTCACCTAGTTTATTTTTTACTGTGAGGTATGCACCATGCGCATTTTATTTGGCTTAGGCGGTCTTTTGGTGGTGTTGGCTATTGTTGCGGTGCTGTCTAAAAAGCAGCTCAGTGCTGTCAACGACATCAAGCTTCCTACACCTGCTGGTGCTGGTTTGCAGGTTAATCCGAACGCCACCGTCAAAGAGCAAAGCCAACAAATTCAGCAGCAGTACAAACAAGCCATTGATGCGGCTGTGCAGCAGCCACGCGCGATGCCGGATGACAAATAAGTGATCAAATAGCTTTGTAGTCCAAGTATTTACTACTTGAGCAGCTATCATTTATATAGCGTGAAGCTAGTCAAGCCATAGTGTTTTCTGTCTTCACAGCTTATCGCTGGGTTAATAGCCGCAGCCTGTTTTCCAAGTTTGGGTCGGCACTCCCGCACTGACCCGCAGGCTTTCCATCAGCGCCTCATCTTCAACCAGGCTGCTAGCGCTGTGCTTTTTAAAGTGCAGGTAAATAGAGCACAAGCCGCCTTTGCGCAGAGGACTGCCCGGCGCGTTCGTATTTATGCTGTCGTTCAGCCATTCATCGCGCAACTGAGTCAACTGGGTTGTAGTGAGTGCTTTGGGTGTGGCAGTTTCGGCTAGCTGCTCCATTTGCAAATACATGTTCATGCGAAAGCCGTTGCCCATCAAGGCGCCGTACAAAGAGTTTGAGGTTTCTTTAAGCTCTGGAGGTATCACAATACCTTTGATTTTATTTTCGTTCCACACGTTGTCTGTCAAAGTAGCGCGGCCATAGGCCCATGCGTAACCGTACTCCATTAAAAATTTAGGTTGTTCATACCTGAGTGTGGTGGCACCAGTTTTAACTGCATTAGCCTCAGGCAATGAGCCTTTGGTGGCCAGACGCATTAGCGTCGATAGCGCGTTATGGTTGAAGTAGCGGTTTTCTATCAACGTGCCCAACATGTATTCGCCCACTCGGGTGGCGTTGCTTTTGTTGATACGTGACATGCTGGGGTCAAAGGTGGCGCCTATCCAAAACCATGCCAGGCGGATAGAGTCTTCCTCCTCAACAGCAGATCGAACAGGATCAATACTGTTTTGTGCAAAAACCGGAAAACCCAAGCTGGCTAAATTGGCCTTAAAACTACCTTTTAAGTTATCGCTGATCAGCATGGTGCGGCCTGTGTCGCCCACCTCCCACAGCGCGGACGGTAGCATAGGAAAGTTTTCGCGCGTTTTCATCACGCTAAAAGCTTCTTCAGTGGGGTTGTCTAAATACGAAAAAGCCACCGCACCTTTTGCAAAAGTGTTCAGCTTGCCGGTGTAATCTAGGCGCATCATGTGCTGGCCCATCAATGCTGAGAGAAACTTATTTTTATTAAAGTCATCTGTTTTAAAGCATGTAGAAGAAGGCGTAATGGCGCCCGTAGTGTCATTTGTGTCGGTCAGCGTGCAGTTGAACAAGGGTACAAAAGTTTTGTTGCGCGCCTCGTTGTACATTTTCCAAAAATTCAAATTGCTGGGGTTGGCCAGGTAGGCGCTTTGCAGAGCTTGCCACTCTAGTTTGCTGGTGGCATCCTTGGTATCGTGGGCTATGTCTGCTGTCCAGTCATTAAAGGTGCCTTCTTTTGCGCCGTGGTGTACGTCAGCTGACCACTTAGGGTACAAAATTCCGGATGGCAACGTGCGCATATTGAATAACTGTGCGTTACTGCCAGCATCGTTAGTACCTTGAGCAAGGTCGAGTAGTTCCTTTTGGGCTTTCTTGGCTTTTTCTAAGCTGTCGATACGCCCTTCGGTCAAACTAGGCAGAAGCTTTAATGTTTTGATTTGCTGGGCAAAGGCTACATCACGCTTCACTGCTACTAGATAATCTGGCTCAACATCGGTCAGCTCGGGCCGCAAAACGCTACCGCCGGGCTGCAGCGGGCGGAAAGTGCGGGCGTTTTGCACGGGCAGGTTCATCTCGCCGCGCACGGCTTTGATGGCTTGTACTAAGGCCTGGGCTTGTTTGGGGCTAGCACCGTCGATGGTGGCGCGGCGCACTAGGTCAGTGTCGGTGCTGCCAATGCGGGCCAGGTCAAAAAAGTCAGCGCCGTGGCAGCCTGCGCAGGAGCCTTTGGGGTGCACCGACAAGTCGTCGTTGCGCCACAGCGTTAGCGCCATATCTTTGGCTTGCGCGTTGGTCAGGCCTGTAGTGGGTTCTGTGCCCGTGCCCACGGCAGCGGTGATGGTGACTGCAGGCACGGTGGGTGTCGTGCCAGTGGCCGCTGGTGTGCCGCCCGTTGCGGCTTGGACTGCCGAGTTATCAGCTGGCGAACCGCCACCCCCACCGCCGCAGGCATTGATCAAAGCAACCATTGCAACAATGGCCAGGTAGCGCAAAGGCTTCAATGGAGTGGGTAGGGTAGTTTTCATCACGAAATTTTAGAATTTATAAAATAATACTTAGGTTTAAATTTACAACTTTTAACATTTTGCCTATAAGCCACTCAACGCGCTAGCATGCCCCTTTGCCTTAGTGGGGCAAAAATAGTGCATTTTTAAGCAACAAATGGGCAGCCGCCCTAGGGTAATATCGTTGTTTACGCTATTTAGGTGGCGCTCCTTTCATTTATATAGCTCGCGCTAACAGCAGCAGGTTCTTTTGTGCGTTTAAATTCGATCAAATTAGCAGGTTTTAAGTCTTTCGCTGAACCTACCAACTTTATGTTGCCCGGCCAGTTGGTGGGCGTGGTGGGCCCCAACGGCTGCGGAAAGTCCAACATCATGGACGCGGTGCGCTGGGTGCTGGGCGAGAGCCGTGCCAGTGAGCTGCGCGGTGAGTCGATGCAGGACGTTATTTTTAACGGCACCACCACCCGCAAGGCTGCATCTCGTTCGTCAGTTGAATTGGTGTTTGACAACTCTGACCACCGCGCAGGTGGCCAGTGGGCGCAGTTTACTGAGATTGCGGTTAAGCGCGTGCTCACGCGCGACGGCACCAGCAGCTACTACATTAACAACCAGCCCGTGCGCAGGCGCGATGTGCAAGACGTGTTTTTGGGCACCGGCTTGGGCCCACGCGCTTACGCCATCATCGGCCAAGGCACTATCAGCCGGATTATAGAAAGCAAGCCTGAAGAGCTGCGCTTATTTTTAGAAGAAGCCGCAGGCGTGTCTAAATACAAAGAGCGCCGCCGCGAAACGGAGAACAGGCTAAGCGACACGCGGGAGAATCTGACCCGCGTAGAAGATATTTTGCGCGAGCTGAACGCCAACTTAGAGAAGCTAGAAAAGCAAGCCGAGGTAGCGCAAAAGTACAACGCCCTGCATGCCGACGTTACGCTCAAGCAGCAGCAGCTGTGGTTTTTAAAACGCGCAGATTCTGAGGGTGATCAAACCCGCATCAAAGCTGAACAAGAAAAAGCAGTTAACGATTTAGAAAGCCGTGTGGCTGATGTGCGCCACATTGAGGCCGAGCTAGAAACCGTGCGCCAAGCGCACTACGCAGCGGGCGACCATGTCAACCAAGCGCAGGGCTTGTTGTACGAGGCCAGCGCCGAAGTGGGCCGCCTGGAAGCTGAAATTCGCTTTGTCGTAGAAGGCCGCCAGCGCGTAGAGCAGCGCCTGGTGCAGCTGAAAGACCAAGTGCTGCAATGGGGCACCCGCAAAGACGATGCGAGCACCGAGATAGAAACCCTGGCCGCGCAAGCGATGGACAGCGAAGAAAAATCGCAACTATTGCATGCCCAAGCCGAAGAGCAGGGCGCACGTTTGCCTGAGCTTGACGATGCCTTGCGTGCAGCGCAAACCAAAGCCAACGAGCAGCGTGCCAGCGTGGGCGGCGTGCAGCAGCAAATTCAAGTGCTGGCTGCAGACCAGCGCAACATTGACGAACAAACCCGCAGTTTGACCCTGCGCCGCGAGCGATTGAGTGCTGACAAAAACGCGCTGGCCTCGCCTGACGAGCAGCGCTTAGTTAATTTGGTGGGCCAGTCGGCCACCGCCACCGAAGCCAAAGATGTGGCCGAAGCCCGCCTGCACGAGCTGCAAGACAGTGTGCCCCAGCTAGACGAAGACCGCCGCACCAAGCAACAAACGGTTAACACAGAATCTGCCAAGCAAGCCGATTTATCAGCCCGCATGGAAGCGCTGAAAGCGTTGCAAGAAAAAGTTAAAACCGATGGCAAGCTAAAACCTTGGCTGGCCAAGCACGGGCTAGATGGCATGCAAGGCCTGTGGAGCAAAATCCACATAGAACAAGGCTGGGAAAACGCACTAGAAGCCGCCCTGCGCGAGCGCCTATCCAGCCTGGAGGTATCCAAGCTAGACATGGTGCGCGCCTTTGGCAACGACGCGCCGCCTGCCAAACTAGCCTTCTACACCGCGCCCCAAGCTGGCTTGCCTGAGAAAGCAGGCGCATTGCCTAGGCTGGCCGACTTATTGCGTTTAAACGACGCTGGCCAAAAAGCTTTGCTGTCTGACTGGCTAAGCGGCTGCTACACCGCGAATAATTTAGAAGACGCACTGGCCGCGCGCAGCAAGCTGCAAGCTGGCGAAGTGATCTACGTTAAAGCAGGCCACTGCGTGAGCGCCCACAGTGTGAGCTTTTTTGCGCAAGACTCAGAGCAAGCTGGCCTGCTAGCCCGCGCGCAAGAGATTGAAAACTTAGACAAGCA
>JANOSN010000751.1:0-1096 GCA_031415895.1 Polaromonas sp.
TACCCCCAGCCGACTACAAGCGCGACGGTGTGGCTTACCCCTGTGACAACCAATCAGGGCCAAAGGCCCGGTTGGCATAGGGGTAAGCCACATCGGCGCGCGTCCTAAAACAACGAGCAGGGCAACGAACGGAGCAACAGGACACACAGAACACAAGGTAGAACACTCAAAACAGCACATTTACCAACGAAAAGTGCTTATAGTCCAAGTATTTACTGCTCAGTTAGCTATAAAATTAATAGCGTCAGTGCTTAGCTATACATGCAAACAAGTTATTTGGCAAACAACTGACCAATGTCCTTAAACGCCTTGAACTCTAGCGCGTTACCGCAGGGGTCATGAAAAAACATGGTGGCCTGCTCGCCCACTTCACCTTTAAAGCGAATGTAGGGCTCGATAACAAACTGTGTGTTGGCTGCTTTGAGCTTTGCCGCCAACGCCTCCCACTGCGCCATGGTCAGCACCACGCCGTAGTGGCGCACCGGCACGCCATGGCCGTCTACAGCGCTGGTGCCAGCGGGTTTGCATTCATCGGGCGCTAAATGCGCGACGATTTGGTGACCATAGAAATCGAAGTCAATCCAATGCGTTGAGCTGCGCCCTTCAGGGCAGCCCAGCACGCCACCATAAAAAGCGCGGGCTTGGTGAAGGTCAGATACGGGGAAAGCGAGGTGAAATGGTTGCATGGTGAGATTGTAAAACCGAACTCTCGGTTAACCGCCACCGCGCTGCATATACAGGTCAAAACGTTTCATAAACGTGTAGCGCTGCACATTGTCCAAGCCGTCGAACGTAAAGCCTACATGCAAGCGGGGTAACTTAAACAAGGCAATTTGACGCGGTTCGCCAACGCGCCATTCAATGCGTAATGCACCTCCTGCCACCTGTGCAAGTAACGCATCGCCTTGCTGCTGCCAAGGTACATCACCCATGGCTGCGGGCAGCCACATGAGCCATTCGGCTTGGGTGCAGCCCATTTCACGGTCAAACTGTTCAGCGTAGAAGGATTGCACTTTTACCTAACAAAATAGCCTTGTAGTCCAAGTATTTACTGCGTGGACAGCTATAAAATTTATAGTACGTTGGTTTAACCACC
>JANOSN010000752.1:0-5721 GCA_031415895.1 Polaromonas sp.
GTGGGTGCAACTGCAATATCATCCAAACGAATGCGCACTTCGTCAATCCACTGACGGTAGGGCTTGCTGTTGGCCAACTGGCTTTTAAGTTCTTCGTCGTCGATCAAACGGCCTTGCTCGAGATCAATCAAGAACATTTTGCCGGGCTGCAAGCGCCATTTTTTGACGATTTTGCTCTCGGGAATGTGGTGCAACACACCTGCTTCTGATGCACAAACGACCAAGTCGTCATCGGTCAAGATGTAGCGGGCGGGGCGCAGGCCGTTGCGGTCTAGTGTGGCACCAATCTGACGACCGTCGGTGAAGGCTATTGCCGCTGGGCCGTCCCACGGCTCGATCATCGAGGCGTGGTATTCATAGAAGGCGCGGCGGCGTTCGTCCATCAGGGTGTGCTGCTCCCATGGCTCGGGCATCAGCATCATCATGGCGTGGCTGATGGGGTAGCCAGCGGCGGTGAGCAACTCTAGTGCGTTGTCAAACGTGGCGGTATCCGACTGGCCTTCAAAACTAATCGGGTAGAGCTTTTTCAAATCGTCGCCCAGCACGGGTGACTTCATCACGCCTTCGCGCGCGCGCATCCAGTTAAAGTTGCCGCGCACGGTGTTGATCTCGCCGTTGTGGGCGACATAGCGGTATGGGTGGGCCAGTGGCCACTCGGGGAAGGTGTTGGTCGAAAAGCGCTGGTGTACTAAGGCCAGGGCCGACACGCACTTGGCGTTTTGCAAATCTAAAAAGTATTCGCCCACTTGCGTGGCCAGCAGCAGGCCTTTGTACACCATCGTGCGGCAGCTCATCGACGGCACGTAATATTCTTTGCTGTGTTTTAAACCGAGGTTTTGAATCGCTGCGCTGGCAGTTTTACGGATGACGTACAGCTTGCGCTCTAGCGCGTCTGGCACAGTCACATCCGCACCGCGCGCGATAAAGATCTGGCGAATAATCGGCTCTTTTTCGCGCACGAATGGCGACATAGGCATGTCGCGGTTCACCGGCACATCGCGCCAGCCAATGACTACTTGGCCCTCAGCCTTGACCGCGCGCTCCAGCTCTTGCTCACAAGCCAGCCGCGATGCATGCTCTTTCGGTAAAAATATCATGCCCACGCCATATTCACCCGGCGCTGGCAGCTCAATGCCCACCTTGGCCATGTCTTCACGGTAAAAGTCGTCCGGCAGCTGAATCAAAATGCCCGCACCATCGCCACACAACTCATCCGCACCCACAGCGCCCCGGTGGTCCAAATTCTCCAGAATTTTCAGCCCGTTTTGGATAATTGCATGCGATTTAGCGCCCTTCACGTGCGCCACAAAACCCACGCCACACGCATCTTTTTCGCTGCCAGGCTGGTATAAACCACCGGCCGTAGCCGCTGCAATCTCTTTATCCAATGCACCCATGTGCTTCTCCAGTTATCCAAAAGGGATACTGATTTTAGTGCAGCGCAGCAAATAACTCAAACCATTTAAATGGGGTCAGATCAAATTTAATTCAGCTCGATATGCCGTTCAAATTAAATAGGGACATATCAAATATCATAGCAATAAACGTAATAAATACTTGGACTATCTAGCTATTTAACCTGATTAGCCAGATGCCTCAGTTAACCAGCCCGTTCACCCTGAGCTTGTCGAAGGGTTTATGAGGGCTTCGACAAGCTCAGCCCGAACGGTTATTTTTCAGCATCTGAGGCATCTGGCTAATCAGGCTATTTAATGATTAATCTAGTCTGATAAGGCCGCAGGATCAAGCCAAGGCGCTTTCAACGGCCTGCCTTTAAGTCCTGGCCTAACGCGTCTTTGGCTAAGCTGCTCAAGTCCCGCCAAAAACTGCTCGTCACCCAAAGCCCAGCTGCGCAAAGTAGTGTTGGTCAAAGCGCGTAGATCTGAGCCGCCTAACCCGCTACGTACCAGATCAACATAAGCCGCCTCGCGTGCAAACGGTGTGTTGCCCAGCGTCCAAAACTGCGAATGTGGTGTGATGAGCGGGTCGCTACGCAAACCAGCGTAATGCGCATAGCTGCTGTGGGCATAGTCTTGCGGCTGCGCCACCATGCCTGCGCGCACGGGGTTCAGGTCGATATAGGCCATACAGGCCAGCAAGTAGCGCTCGCTCTGAATCAGCGTGCTTTTATAGCGCCCCTCAAACAGCGTGCCCGTGCGGCCCTGCGCTTTGTTAAACCAGCGCACATAACTGCGGCCCACTTGCTGCATCATCAGCGGCAGGCCCACATCGTCTTGCGGCGGGGCCAGCAGGTGCAGGTGATTGGTCATCAGCACATAGCTGTGAATCGCCACTTTGTGCTGCCTAGACGCCTCTAGCAGCAAGCCCAGCATGGTTTGGTAATCAGCCGGTGTAGCAAAAATAGCCTGCTTGTTATTGCCCCTCTGGATGATGTGGTGCGGGTAGTGGGGAACGGTTAAACGGGGTTGGCGGGCCATGTATGTATTTTATCGGATTGTGATAAATTTGATCTGACCCCAATTAAAAACCTCCATGTAAATACCCACCTACAATCCAAGCAATGACTGCAACCCATACCCCGCTAGCTGAGCGTCTGCGCCCCAAAAAGCTGGGCGAGGTGATTGGTCAGCAGCACCTGCTGGGTGAAGGCATGGCGCTGCGGGTGGCGTTTGAAAGTGGCGTGCCGCACAGCTGCATTTTGTGGGGCCCGCCGGGTGTCGGCAAGACCACCATTGCGCGGCTGATGGCCAATGCGTTTGATGCGCACTTCATCACCATCAGCGCTACGCTGGGCGGCGTAAAAGACATTCGCGAAGCGGTAGAACAAGCCACCATCTGGCGTGGACTGGAGGCGCCAGGTGCTAGCGCAGGCCGGCGCACCATCGTGTTCGTAGACGAAGTACACCGCTTTAACAAAAGCCAGCAAGACGCGTTTTTGCCGCATGTGGAAAGCGGGCTGTTCACCTTTATCGGCGCCACCACAGAGAACCCCAGTTTTGAAGTCAACTCCGCTTTGCTGTCGCGTGCTGCCGTGTATGTGCTGCAAAGCCTTCAACCTGCAGATTTAGAACAAATACTGGCTAAAGTCCAAGTATCTATTACATCTATAGCTATAGAAAAAATAGCATCTGACAAACTTGTTGCCTATGCTGATGGCGATGCACGCCGCCTGCTGAATACGCTAGAAACCCTGCTAGTGGCGGCGGATAAAGAAAAGGTCAACCCCATCACCGATGCCTGGCTAACTAAGGTGTTGGGCGAGCGTATGCGCCGCTACGACAAAGGTGGCGAGCAGTTTTATGACACCATCAGCGCACTGCACAAAAGCGTGCGCGGCTCAGACCCCGACGCCGCGCTGTACTGGCTGGTGCGCATGCTGGACGGCGGGGCAGAGCCTAAATACATGGCGCGCCGCTTGATACGCATGGCAGTGGAGGACATTGGCCTGGCCGACCCACGCGCGCTGCACATTGCGCTCGACGCAGCGCAGGTGTACGAGCGCTTAGGCAGCCCCGAAGGCGAGCTGGCGCTGGCCGAATGTGTGGTGTATTTGGCCATTGCACCAAAGAGCAACGCCATTTACAAAGCGTATAACGAGGTAAAAGCCTTCATCAAAAAAGACGGCACCCGCCCCGTGCCCATGCACCTGCGCAACGCCCCCACCAAAATGATGAAAGACATGGACTGGGGCAAAGGCTACCGTTATGCGCACGATGAAGCAGGCGGCTTTGCTGCAGGTGAAACGTACCTGCCTGAGGGCATGACAGAGCAGTTCTACAGACCTGTAGAGCGCGGCCTGGAAATTAAAATTGCTGATAAGTTACGCGAACTCAAAAAACTCAATCATCAGCGTAACTAATAGAAGGCTAATGCTGCTGATAAGCGCTTTTTCCCTCGGGTAAACCCCGCCCGGCCACCGCAAGCTGGGTGAAAGAATGCCCACCGCCTTAGCTACAATCCACCACCAACCCGCGCAATGCGACCACAAGTCAACCATTGGCGGGTTTTTTGCTAGCCAGTTATTTTGCCTGCGATGGTTTGCCTAACCAGGCTGACCCCGTCATACTGGCGATACAGTTTTGGAGAATGTTTCATGGAAATTTTGCTGCAGCAGATCATCAACGGTCTGGTTCTTGGCAGTATGTACGCCTTAGTCGCCCTGGGCTATACCATGGTGTACGGCATCATCAACCTCATTAATTTTGCCCACGGCGAGGTGCTTATGGTCGGTGCGCTGACCAGTTGGAGCATTATTGGCATGATGAAAGAGTCAGCCCCCGATACGCCAGGCTGGGCTATTTTGCTGCTGGCACTCATCATCTCGTGCATCGTGTGTGCGGTGCTAAACTTTACCATCGAAAAAGTGGCCTACCGCCCCCTGCGCAACAGCCCCCGGCTGGCCCCGCTGATCAGCGCTATAGGTATGAGTATTTTGCTGCAAACCTTAGCCATGATCATATGGAAGCCCAATTACAAGCCCTACCCTAACTTGTTAGCACGGGTGCCCTACGAGATTGGCGGCGCAGTGATTACGCAAACGCAGATCATCATTTTGGCCACCACCTGCATAGCACTGTCCATATTGATGTATGTAGTGCACCGCACCAGCCTGGGCCGCGCTATGCGTGCCACAGCCGAGAACCCGCGCGTGGCAGCGCTGATGGGCGTGCGCCCTGACGTGGTGATTTCGGCCACTTTCATTATTGGCGCTATTTTGGCAGCCATCGCAGGTGTGATGTGGGCCGCCAACTACGGCACGGTTAACCACACCATGGGTTTTTTACCTGGCCTCAAAGCTTTTACTGCCGCCGTGTTTGGCGGCATTGGTAACCTAGCCGGTGCCGTGGTGGGTGGCGTGCTACTGGGGCTGATTGAGTCGCTGGGTGCGGGCTATTTGGGCGCGCTGACTGGCGGTGTGCTGGGCAGCCACTATGTTGATATTTTGGCCTTTGTCGTGCTGATCATCATGCTCACCCTGCGCCCCTCGGGCTTGCTGGGTGAACGTGTGGCAGACCGAGCGTAACCCCAAGGAGACATGAACATGACTAAATGGTTTGACTCTTTGCAGGGCCCACGTCGCACTGCTTTCTACATTTTTTGTACCATCGCGTTGTTGGTGTTGCCGCTGGTAGTGCAGCAGGCAGGCAGCGGCTGGGTGCGCATTTTAGATGTGGCATTGCTCTATATTTTGCTATCGCTAGGTCTGAATATTGTGGTGGGCAACGCAGGTCTGCTCGATTTGGGCTACGTGGCGTTCTACGCGCTAGGTGCGTACATTTTTGCGCTGCTAGCATCGCCGCATTTGACAGATACTTTCCCCGCCATCAAGGCCTTATTCCCCGAAGGCTTGCACATGCCGCTGTGGGTTGCAGTGCCCTTGGCTGCCGTGCTGGCAGGCATGTTAGGTGTGCTGTTGGGCGCGCCCACTTTAAAGTTGCGTGGTGATTATTTGGCCATCGTTACCTTGGGCTTTGGCGAGATTATTCGCGTGTTTTTGAATAACTTAGACCACCCCGTCAACATCACCAACGGTCCCAAGGGTATCAACGAGATCGATTCGATCAAGTTTTTTGGCCTGGACTTAGGTAAGCGTATTGAAGTGCTGGGCTTTACGGTGCAAAACGTTAGTCTGTATTACTACCTATTTTTAGCTTTGGTCGTGGTGTCTATTTTCTTATGCTACCGGCTAGAAAAATCACGCATTGGCCGCGCTTGGATGGCTATTCGTGAAGACGAAATTGCCGCCAAGGCCATGGGCAT
>JANOSN010000753.1:0-1884 GCA_031415895.1 Polaromonas sp.
TCATCATCGCGCACTTGGTAGTCCACGCGCCACACATTGCCGGGCTGGCGGTGCATCAGGATAGTGCTACCGGGGTTAGACGGCGGGTCAAACCAGGCTAGGCGCTCTACATCGCGTTGGGTGGTTTGCTCAATGTCCACAATCACATATTTGCCGTCGTACTGCACACCTTCAAGCTGCACACCCAGCTGCTCGCGCACGGTGCTACGGCCACCGTCGCAGGCGACCAAATAGTCAGCCTTGATAACTTGCTGAGCACCGTCCTGGCCTTGCACCGTGACCTCGGGGCCATCGGGTAAATTATTGACACTCAGCACTTTGGTTTGCCAGCGCACATCTACCCAGTCGCCCAGCCGCTGCGCAGCAAGGTGGGCAAATTCTTCAATGTAGTACTGCTGAATGTTGACCATCGGTGCAAAACGCTGCGTAGGCTCATGCGGCATGGTGAAGTGCAACACCTCTTGGCCGCGCCAGTAACTGCGTCCACCGGCCCACGGCAGGCCTGTAGCAGTCACTGCAGCATCAGCCCCCACCCAGCCCATGATCTCTTGCGAACGGCGCGACACACAAATAGCGCGGCTGCCAGTACAGTAGCTTGCATCAGCCTCTATGACAATGCTGCGCACGCAGTAGCGTGCCAACAGCGCCGCCAATGTGAAGCCTACTGGGCCACCGCCAGCAATCAACACAGGAGTTTTAGGAGCGGGAATAGAGCGATTTTCCATAATCTTTAAATAGTTGTCGCTGCAACTATATACTATTTGGTTGCATTAACAACTATTTTTAAAAATTTTAAACCACCACGCGAAAAACCAAGACGTCGCCATGTTGCATTAATTGCCAGCACGTAGTTGACTGACTAATGCAGCTGCAAGCACTTGTAAAAATCGCAAGCAACTCCTTGCATCTCCGAGCCAAACCCATGCTAGCGTTACGTGTAGCTACACAACCTCAATAAAACATTGCGTTTGCTACACACCACTTGCTAAGCTTACGTCTAACTTAGCAAAACGGGCGGCACATGGCATCAATTTCTATATTTGACAAAGTCAAAAATTCGGGCCTAGGCCGCATCAAATGGGCGTTGTGCACTGCAGCGCTAGCCCTGGCAGCATGTGGTGGTGGTGGTAGCGGTGGCACCTCAGGGCCGACAGCCACTGACCCAGCAGGCACGACACCTGCTGGAACTACGGGAACCGTGCCTGCGCCAGCAGCTGCAGCGGGCAGCTTGCAAGGCACGATTTTCTTAGTCTTTGCCGGCAAGATGCTAAAGATAGACGTTGCAACTGGCAAAGAGACGCAACTGTCCAACCAAGGCACATTTGACAGTGGATTTTTAGACGTTAGCTACGACGGGAAAGAACTCATGTTTGTCAGAGACGCGCCCGGCTCCGACGGCGGTGACTGGTATGACAGGGAATATTTCAACTTTGTGAACATTAACAATTTCAGCCAAGTTAACACTCGTTTCAAAAAATTCAGCTCTACGGGCGAGCGCACACTTTTTGCAAAGCTATCACCTGACAACACCAAAATCGCTGTGATCTACAAATACTACGATAAAACGCTGCCCGGCATAGCAGGCAACGGCGCCTACACCACCGACGTGGATGTGTGGGACCGAACCGGCAAAATAATAAGCTCATTTAGCACGGACAGCGCGGGCAACCGTGTGAAAGAATTTGCGTGGCTTCCAGATGGAAATTTACTCATGACCAGCAGTGCAGGCATACTCAAGACCACTGATACGACGTTGAAGAATATTGAACTGCTCTTTAAGCCTAATGTGCAGTCGTCATCATGGCGCTCATTGGTGTCAAGCCCTGACGGTAAACGCTTAGCAATGAAGTCTGGCAGGCATGTCTATACGATGAACATCGACGG
>JANOSN010000754.1:0-7649 GCA_031415895.1 Polaromonas sp.
TCGGCATTGCCTGCAAAGTCTACATACACGCACGCGGCATCTGCAGCTATTTGATCCAACTGCTCATAGGTCAACACGCGGCTATAGCAGCCTAGGCTTTCGCAAAATGCTTTGTTGCGTTGTGATGTGAGGCCAATCACCTTAATACCAGTGCGTTGGTGCAAACAGTGCGCTGTGCCATACGCCGTTTTGCTTGATGCGCTGGACAGCAGCATGGTGTCGGCACCAAAAAATGTGTTGTCAGCCAAAAAATCGTCAATCAAAAACGAAGTGGTAAACAGCGGGCGCATCAGGGCTTGTATGTCTTCGGTGTCTGCGGTGTAAAACGGGTCGGCACTGGTGCGGGTGTAATTGTTATACACAGCGTGCAGCTCTTTGCGGTGGGCGGCCGTGTCAGACAAGCTGCCTTCGGCCAAGCGGCCGGGCGACAGCGTGGCGTGCGACGCAAAAGGCCAGTAGCCATACAGCCGCTCGCCTAGGGCCACGCCGCTGTGGCTGCTTTGCACCACCGTGCCAAAGCCCCACACTGGCACAGTGCCCCAGCCATCTTGCCCGGTAGGAAAAAACTGCCAGTAGTGCATCAGGTGGCCAAACGCAGCGTAGGTGATGTTGTTAGACGTGAACGAAAACTGCTCCACCCGCACGCGAATGTCGCCATCGGCCAAAGGGGTATCGTCGGTGGTGACCAGCCGGGTGTCGGCCAGCTGCTGCATGTTGACAAGTAGTGTGGTGGTGCTCATGGGCTAACGATAACGCATATAGCGGTGCTTGGCAAAGCGCGGCTAGCGCGCGGGGGACTGCACTGCTGGCTTAGCGCAGCAAACACTGCATTACAGCTGGGCCATCGCCTCACCGAATTGGATGCTGCGCGCAGGTGCCCAGTCGGGGTTGAACATCAAAGAGCTTTTGGGCCACAGCATCACCACGGTAGAGCCTAGTAAAAACCGGCCCATTTCATCGCCTTGTTTAAACGTAATTTTGCCGTCGTCATAAGAAAAATCGCGTACCTCGCTGGTGCGCGGCGGGTTGACCACGCCATGCCAAGTAGTGGCCATACTGCCCACAATGGTGGCCCCTACCAGCACGTTGATAAACGGGCCATGCGGCGTGTCAAACACGCACACCAAGCGCTCGTTGCGCGCAAACAGGCCAGGTACACCACGCGCTGTGGTGGGGTTGACTGAGAATAAATCACCGGGCACATACACCATGCGGCGCAGCGTGCCTGCACACGGCATGTGGATGCGGTGATAGTCTTTAGGGCTTAGGTACAAACAGGCAAAGTTACCATTGTCATACTGCGCTGCCAGCGCTGCGTCGCCGCCCACCAATGCGCGGGTGCTGTAGCTGTGGCCTTTGGCCTGAAAAATTTGGTCTTTTTCAATCTTGCCAAACTGGCTGATCGCGCCGTCTACTGGGCACACCCAAGTGGCCTGCGCTATCGGGCGTGCGCCAGCTTTGAGCGGGCGGGTAAAGAATTCGTTAAACGTCGCGTAGCTGGCGATATCTGGGTTAGCCGCCTCAGCCATGTTGACACCGTAGCGCGCTACAAAGCGCGCAATGATGGCCTGCGTGATAGCCCCGCCATGCGCGCCCGCGATAGCGCCCGCCAGCATGGTCATGGCTTTTTTGGGCATCAGGTATTGGGGCAGTACAGCTAAGCGGTCAGACACTGTGGGCTTTCTAAAACTAACATAATGATTTGATTTTAGCTGGCAAGTACGCGCACGTGCATACACCGCTGCGCCAGCGGCTGCTGTTACAGATAAAAATAGTTCAAACCACGCGACAATGGCCCTATGAGTAACCCACTTTTTTCTGTTAAAAATTTATACAAACACTACGGCGACAACCTTGTGGTCAACGACTTGTCGTTTGACATAGCCGCTGGCGAATGCCTAGGCGTGATTGGCCCCAACGGTGCAGGCAAAACCACCACCATTCGCATGTGCCTGGGCCAAACCGCCCCCGACAGTGGCGAGATCCATGCCTTAGGTTTGCAAATGCCACGTGATGCACGCGCCATCAAGGCGCGCTTAGGTGTAGTCAGCCAGTTTGACACGCTGGACCCAGACTTTAATTTAGAAGAAAACATCCTCGTGTATGGCCGCTACTTTGGTATGAAGACGGCCGACATTGCGCCGCGCATACCCCAAATGCTAGAGTTTGCGTCACTCACCCACAAGGCTAAATCGAAGCCGGGTGAACTGTCAGGCGGCATGCGCCGCCGCCTAAGCCTGGCCCGTGCGCTAGTCAACGACCCTGACCTGCTGATGCTAGACGAGCCCACCACCGGCTTAGACCCGCAAGCACGCCACCTGATGTGGGAGCGCCTGCAGGTGCTGCTGCAGCAAGGCAAGTCGATCTTGCTAACCACCCACTTTATGGACGAGGCTGAACGCCTGTGCAGCCGACTACTAGTCATTGACCACGGCAAAAAAATTGCAGAAGGCAAGCCGCGTGACTTGATAGCCCAGCACCTGGAGCCCGATGTTGTAGAAGTATTCGGCCAAAGCGCCAGCAAACAGGGCAACACCAGCGCGCTAGAGCTGCAAAACAGCCCGCTGGCGCAGTACGCAGCGCGTGTAGAGGTGAGTGGTGAGACGGTTTTTTTCTACACCCGCGACGCTGCGCCATTACTGCAAGCACTGCAAGCCTACCCGCAGCTACGCACGCTGCACCGCCCGGCTAACTTAGAGGATTTGTTCCTCAAATTAACTGGCCGCCAAATCCGTGAAGAAGGTTAACACTATGACCACCGCCCTACCCACATCGCCTGTTACCCCATCCCCCGCTGCCGCGCCATCGCTGTGGCGCGCACCGTCCATCACCTGGCTTTGGTGGCCGGTATTTTTGCGCAATTTATTGGTGTGGAAAAAGCTTGCCATACCCAGCATTGTGGGCAACGTGGCGGAGCCTTTGATTTGGCTAGTGGCTTTTGGCTACGGCATGGGCGCACTGGTGGGGCAAGTGACCGTGAACGGGCAGCAGGTGCCCTACATGCTGTTTTTAGCCAGCGGATCGATCTGCATGAGCGCCATGCAAGCGGCCAGTTTTGAGGCTTTGTACTCAGCGTTTTCGCGCATGCAAATGCAAAAAACTTGGGACGGCATTATGAATGCGCCTGTCACGCTAGACGACATCGTGTTTGCCGAAACGCTGTGGGCGGCCTACAAAGCTGTGTTCACTGTCACCGTCATCATCGGCGTGATGCTATTGCTAGGCCTGGGCCACCACTGGACGCTGCTATTGGCTTGGCCTGTGTTGCTACTAGTAGGCATTACTTTTTCTTGTATTGCCATGATTTTTACGGCGCTGGCCAAAGGCTATGATTTTTTCACCTACTACTTCACACTGTTTCTTACGCCGATGATGTTTTTATCTGGCGTCTTCTTCCCGCGTGAACAGTTGCCCGGCTGGGTGCAAGTGATAGCCCAATGGCTGCCGCTAGGCGCTGCCATTGACATAGTGCGCCCGTTGTTTATGGGGCAACTGCCCGATGCACCGTGGCGCAACTTGGCTGTGTTGGTGGTAACTGCAGTCGTGTCGTTTTGGGTTGCAATGGCGTTAATACGCAAGCGCTTTCGGGCTTAGTGTTTAATCTTATACTTGTTTTGTTAACGAAATTTAGTTGCTTATGTCCTCTATGACCCCCCAAGAGATCGTCTCTGAACTTGACCACCATATCGTGGGCCAGGCTGCGGCCAAGCGCGCTGTGGCTATTGCACTTCGCAATCGTTGGCGGCGTGCGCAGGTTGATGTCAGCTTGCGCCACGAAATTACGCCAAAAAATATTTTGATGATTGGCCCCACAGGCGTAGGTAAAACTGAAATTGCGCGCCGCTTGGCCAGACTGGCAGATGCGCCTTTTATCAAAGTAGAAGCCACCAAATTTACCGAAGTAGGCTATGTAGGCAAAGACGTGGATAGCATCATTCGCGACCTGGCCGACGTGGCTGTAAAGCAAACCCGCGAAAGCGCCATGCGCAAAGTGCGCGTACGCGCCGAAGATGCTGCTGAGGACCGCGTGCTGGATATTTTGATCCCCATGCCGCGCAGCGAAGTAGGCTTTGGCACTGGCGCTGTAGTTGAAACACCCGACAGCACAGCACGCCAAGCGTTTCGAAAAAAGCTGCGTGAAGGCACCCTGAACGACAAAGAGATTGAGCTGGAAGTGTCTCAGTCTGCGCAGCAGCTAGAGGTGATGGGACCGGCCGGAATGGAAGAGATGACTGAGCAATTGCGCGGCATGTTCAGCAGCATGGGCGGCAGCAAAAAGAAGCTGCGCAGAATGAAAATTGACGAGGCCCTAAAAGTGTTGGCCGACGAAGAAGCCGCCAAGCTTGTGAACGACGAAGAGATCAAAACCCAAGCGCTGCACAACTTAGAGCAAAACGGCATTGTGTTTATTGACGAGATAGACAAAGTTACCTCACGCTCTGAGAGCGAAGGTGCGCAGGTGTCGCGCCAAGGCGTGCAACGCGACTTGCTGCCGCTGGTAGAGGGCACCACCGTATCGACCAAATACGGCCCAATTAAAACGGACCATGTATTGTTCATTGCCAGCGGTGCGTTCCACTTGACTAAGCCCAGTGACTTGATTCCTGAGCTGCAAGGGCGCTTCCCGATTCGGGTGGAGTTGCAGTCGCTGTCGGTAGAAGATTTTGAAGCGATTTTGACCAGTACGGATGCGTCGCTGACTAAGCAGTACCAAGCTTTGTTGGCTACTGAAGGCGTGACCTTAGATTTTCAAACCACCGGCATCACTCGGTTAGCGCGAATTGCTTTTGATGTGAACGAGAGCACTGAAAATATTGGTGCACGGCGTTTGTCTACTGTCATGGAGCGGCTACTTGACGAGGTGAGTTTTGACGCAGTAAAGATTGCTGGCAAAACGATCACTATTGACGCCGCGTATGTGGACAACCGGCTGGGTGAGCTGAGCAAAGATGAAGATTTGTCGCGTTATATTTTATAAACCGCTGGAATACTATTTTTAGATGAGATAGGTATGAAATAGGTTTTTAGTCCAAGTATTAATTGATTAGACAGCTATTAAATTAGTAGCATATCTATTTACTAACTCGCAGCAACTTGCCAGGACTGCCATCAGTCAACAAATAAATCCATCCGTCGGGCCCTACGCGCACATCACGTATGCGCTCATCACGCGAAGCTAGCAATCGTTCACGAAACACCTCGCTTGTGCCATCTGCACCACCCAGCACCACACGCCACAGCGCCTTGCCAGCCAGCGCACCTAAAAACACATCGCCCTGAAATTCTGGAAACTTCGAGCCGCTGTAAATCGCCATGCCGCTAGGCGCTATCGACGACTGACTGCCGCCCGTAAATTTACTGCCATCGCGCGTGAGCCAGTAGCTGACTGGCAGCATCATATTCGGTAAGCTTATGGTGCCTATCGGTGTGGTGCTGCCGTACTCTTGCGAATAGCTGGCTAAGGGCCAACCGTAATTTTTGCCTGACAAGCTCAGGTTCAGTTCGTCGCCGCCTTGTGATCCATGCTCATTCACCCACAGCTGACCTGTGGTGGGGTGCAATGCTGCGCCTTGTGGGTTGCGGTGCCCGTAGCTCCAAATAGTGGGCTGTGCGCCGGTACCTAGACTGGGGTTGCCGGGCGCAGGCGCACCATCGGTGGTGATGCGCATGACCTTGCCGTGGCCGCGCGCTAAGTCTTGCGGAAAACCGCGCTGATCGCTATTTTGCCTGTCACCCAGGGTCACGAATAAATAACCGTCTTTGTCAAATACTAAACGCGAACCGTAATGCCCAGTGCTGACCACCTTGGGCAGCATTTCAAATATCACTGTCACGTTACTCAAAGCAAGGGTGGCAGTATTGAGCACGGCGCGCGCCACAGCGGTGTGGTTGCCGTCTGCAGCGTTGGCGCTGGGCTTGGCAAAGCTCAGGTAAATGCGCTGATTGGTAGCAAATGCTGGGTCCAGCGCCACGTCGAGCAGGCCGCCCTGCCCGCGATAATCCACCGTGGGCACACCTGTGATTGCTGACGATACGGCACCCGCAGGCGAGACAATGCGCAGCTTGCCTTCGCGCTCAGTGACCAAGGCGCTGCCGTTAGGTAAAAACGCCAAGCCCCATGGGTTAGTTAGGGCATTGGTGATTTCAGTCACTATCAGCGCGCCTGCTGGTTGCGGGTTGGCTGTTGTAGTCGTAGTAGTTGTCGTTGTGGCACCAGCAGGCGTTGAGTTTGGCGGTGTGTTGGGGCCAGAGTTGGCAGATGGTGAGCTAGACTGTCCAGTGTTAGCGTCTGCAGGTGCAGCCGTGCTATCACCGCCTGAGCCACCGCCGCAGGAGACCATCACAAATAGCAGCAGCGCAAATAACGGCAACCACCATCGCAATGACCAGAGCACGCGCTTGGGCGGTGCAGAAGATTCCAGTTTAGAAAAATCACTCAGCGGCGGGTAGGCTCGCACATGTTTTTTGTGTCGCATGTTACGACTGTAGCCAAGCCATTGGGAAACATCTGCAACGTTTTGCAAACAGATGTGACTGTGTTTCTCACTCAAGGCCAATATAGACATCGCTTACTCCTAAAGTGCCTTGCCTGCCCAGTCACCGGGTCGTCAAAGCGGATTTCTTGCGCCAAAAGTTGCAACGGCTGGCTATAGTCTAGGCTGTCTACGGCTGGCTCGGGTGTTAGCACTGGGTAAATAGCGTCACCAATCAATGGCAGGCCCAGCGCCAGCATGTGCACGCGCAGCTGGTGGCGCTGGCCGGTGATGGGTTGCAAACGGTAACGTGCCCAAGCGCCATGCACGGCTAATAAGTCAATATGGGTGCTGCTGTTATTTTGGCCTGGCACTTCGTGCATTTGCATAAACGACGCGGCTGTTTGCAAGCGGCTATGGCGCGTGACGGGGAACTGCAGCGCAGGGTTAAACGGCGCAATAGCCTCGTACACCTTGTGCGCAAGCCGCGCGCGAAACATGGCGGCATACGCGTTGCGCGAGGCCACTTGTTTGCTGAACATCACTATGCCCGCTGTGTCGCGGTCAATGCGGTGAATGGGCACTAAGTCGTCTAGACCAGTACGATTTTTTAGCCGCACTAATAAAGTTTCTTGCACATAACGGCCTGTGGGCGACACAGGCAGAAAATGCGGCTTGTCAGCTACCAGCAAATGCTCGTCTTCAAAAATAATGGTCTCGTCAAAAGGCACCTTCGGCTCGTTAGGCACGTGGCGGTAATAGTAAATGCGCTGGCCAGGTACAAAGGGCGCATCCACCTGCAAAGGCTGACCTTGCAGGTCTAGTACTTGCCTGTTGACTAAGCGTGTATGCCAGTCTTGGCCATCAGGGATGTACGATGAATGCTGTAAAAATTGTAGCAACGTTGGCGGGTAGTCGTTGCGCAGTTCGTTGGGCAAGGCCATCAAACTGGGGCTGACACCGTGTAGCGTGGGCGGCTTAACGAGCCGGGGTTTGTCTTGGCCTGCTGGCCTGAGCTTGGCCATGGCTTTAGTTAATCGCTGTTCAGTGTCTTGGCACGCGCTAAGCGCCAGGGCCCGTCAGGCTCGCTCTCGTACACCTGCTCTACGGTGGTGTCGGTCTCATTCAAATGGGTGTCTAGCGCCACGCGGTTGTCAAACACAAAGCACTCGCCTT
>JANOSN010000755.1:0-4771 GCA_031415895.1 Polaromonas sp.
TGAAAAGTTCAATTGCGCTAGCTGAGAAACACATTTACTTGCTGCCTTTACCTAAGTTGTCGCCACGAGGTATTTTATGTTACGTGCAAGTCGTGGCGTAATACTTTCTATTGATTTAAAGGCTATATTTCACATGAAAACTGTCGACTTGAACCCTAGTGAAGACATTGAATTACTAGACGCACCCACAACGGGTTTGTCTACCGAATCTAAATTCGACCAAGGTGCGGCTAAGCAGCCCGAACAAGTTAATACCGACCAAGTTAATAACTTGGTGCCCGCCAGCCTTAGCGTGTTATCGCTGGCTGCTTTGGCTGCATGTGGTGGTGGCGGTGGTGGTGAAGCCGCCTCAGTAGTTGGCTCAAGTTCAGATGCTGCAGCAACTGGCACTTTACCTAGTGCTTCACCTGGCGTTTCACCCGGCGCTGCGCCCTCACCCACAGCCAGCGCATCACCCACACCCGCAGGGTCGCCTGCCTCGTCGCCAACAGGCTCGACACCCGCACCAGGCTCGACACCCGCGCCTGCTCCTGCGGGTTCTCCATCGCAACCACCAGCACCGGCACCCGGTGCGCCTGCATCAGCCACTACCAACGAGCAAGCCGCACGCTTTTTGCAGCAAGCACAGTTCTCATCTGTCGACAGCGAAATCGCCAGTGTGCGCAGCGGCACCTACGCCAACTGGCTGCAAGGACAGTTCAACCAGCCTATCGGCCAAACTGGCTACGACTGGCTAGGCCAGCGCGGCTACAACGTGAACAACAAAAACCAATACTTCTTTAACTTGGCGTTAGCAGACTTCATGATTTGGAACCAGTTGTTCACCGGTGCTGACCAAATGCGCAGGCGCACGGCGCTGGCATTGTCTGAATTTTTTGTCGCATCGCTGCAATCGGCAGAATTTGACTGGCGATCACAGGCCTACGCCGCGTGGTGGGACATGTTGATGCGCAACGCCTTTGGCAACTTTAGGCAAATGCTGGAAGATGTCAGCCTGAACCCCGCAATGGGCTTTTATTTGAACACGCGGGGCAACGAAAAAGAAGACACCCGCACAGGCCGCGTGCCAGATGAAAACTATGCCCGCGAGGTGATGCAGCTGTTCACCATCGGGCTGTACCAGCTTAACCAAGACGGCACCGAAAAAATAGGCCCGAACAGCCAAAAGATGGATGCCTACAACCAGCTAGACGTGACCAACTTAGCCCGCGTGTTCACTGGCTACGACTATGACCGATCAGTGGGCACCTTCAGGCCCGTCAGAGCCAACGGCAACGGAGTGGAAGACTATTCGCTGCTTAACATTGAGTTCACTCGCAGGCCCATGGTGCTTGATGCCAACAAACACTCCAACCTGGCAGTCAGCTTCTTAGGCAGCAACATTCCAGCTAACACGCCCGGTGCAGCGGCGTTAAAAACGGCGTTAGACACGTTGTTTAACCACCCCAACACAGCGCCGTTTTTCTGCAAACAGATGATCCAGCGCTTGGTGACCAGTAACCCTAGCCCGAGCTACGTTAGCCGTGTGGCAGCCGCGTTTAGCAACAACGGCCAAGGCGTGCGCGGCGATATGAAAGCGGTGTGGTCCGCCATCTTGTTAGATGCTGAGGCACGCTCACCCCAAGCGCCCATTACCGCAGGCTTTGGCAAGCTGCGCGAGCCGATGGTGCGCTTTGTGCAATGGGGCCGCACCTTTGGCTTTAACTCAGCTTCGGGCGGCTGGAAGATGTTTGAAACCAGCAGCGCCGGCGAAAAGCTAGGCCAAAGCCCGCTGCGCTCTCCATCAGTGTTTAACTTTTTTAGACCCGGCTTTGTGCCGCCAGGTACTGCATTGGCTCCCAGCAAAACCACCGCACCCGAATTTCAGCTGGTCAACGAAAGCACGGTAGGCGGTTATTTAAATTACATGCAAGAGGTGATTGAGAACGGCATCTTTGTAGCATCACCACCGGGTGACCCTAACCCTTTTGAGGGCCCTTACGTGCGCGACATTACTGCAAGTTATGCCAGCGAGTTACCCCTAGTGACCGATGCAGCTGCACTGGTGGCACGCGTTAATTTAGTCATGTGCGCAGGCCGCTTGTCACCAGCGACTGTCACCATCATGGTCAACGCGTTAAATGCTACACCCGTCACCGCTGGCAGCGACGACTACCGCAAGCTCAGCCGCGTGCGCGCAGCCGTGCTGATGGCGATGGGTTGCGCTGAATATTTGATTCAAAAGTAAGACTAAAAATATCTAAGGCCAGACCATGCACTTTATTCAACCCCAAGACCACACCCGCCGCGCGTTTTTACGCCGCTCTGCCCAGCTGGCCTTCACTGGCGCAGCACTGCCCACCGCGCTTAACTTAGCCGCCATGGGCGAAGCTGCAGCTTTTAACGCCTCAGGCTATAAAGCCTTGGTGTGCGTGTTTTTAAACGGCGGTAATGACAACTGGAACACCGTGGTGCCCTACGACACCACCAACTACGGCTTGTACAGCGGCATTCGTGGTGGTGTCGCATTAGGCAGAGACACGCTGGCCAACACCGTGCTAACACCCACTAACGCACTGCCTGGCGGCAGGCAATTTGCATTGCACCCTGTGATGACAGGGCTGAAAGATTTGTTCAACGCTGGTCAAGCCGCTATTCAGCTGAACGTAGGCCCCTTGGTAGTGCCATTAAATAGAGCGCAATACGAAGGCGCTGACCGTGCACGCTACCCGCTGCCACCCAAGCTGTTCTCGCACAACGACCAGCAGTCTATTTGGCAGTCATCGTCACCCGAAGGCTCTACCATTGGCTGGGGTGGCAATATTGGCGACCTGGCATTGCAGTCCAACGGCGGCAGTTCATTATTTACCTGCATATCAGTGACGGGCAATGCAGTTTTTCTATCGGGCGATCAAGCATTGGCCTACCAAGTTAGCCCCAAAGGTGCCGTCAAAATCAACAGCGTGGCCAACGACGTGTATGGCTCAGCTGCAGTTAAAAACGCCATGCGCGACCTAGTGCAACAGGCGCGCACCGACGTGCTAGAGAACGAATACAACCGCGTCACCACACGCTCTGTGGCAGCCGAGAGCAGCATCAACGGCGGCATTGGCCCCACTGCGGCGGCAGCCGCTGCCAACACGGGGGAGTTTGCGCCTTTTGCCGGTATCGCTCCCACTAATAACCTAGCCCCACAGCTAAAAATGGTGGCACGCCTGATAGCCGCACGCACCAGCCTGTCCACCAAGCGGCAGGTGTTTTTTGTATCGATTGGCGGCTTTGATTTACACGACAACTTAGTGGCAGGCCACATTACCAACATGACCCGCGTGAGCGAGGCGATGACCGCTTTCTACCGCACCACCGCCAACTTGGGCGTAGCCGCTGACGTCACAGCGTTTACAGCGTCTGACTTTGGCCGTACCTTGACATCCAACGGCGACGGGTCAGACCACGGCTGGGGCGGCCACCACTTTATCGTGGGCGGTGCGGTTAAAGGTAAGGCGTTTTATGGCACGCCACCCCCCGTGAGCGTGGGCGACGGTAGCGGCGCAGAAGACCAGTGGCACGTAGGCCAAGGCCGCCTACTGCCCAGCACTTCAGTAGACCAATACGCCGCCACCCTAGGCAGCTGGTTTGGTGTAGAGCCTAATGAGCTGGCAGGCATCTTGCCTAACCTAGGTAACTTTGGCGCACCTAAGGCCGTGGACTACCCTATCAACCTAGGCTTTGTTTAAGCGTTTTACCAAGGTTTTAGTGCTGTAGTCCAAGTATTTATTGCTCAAGCAGCTATGTAATTTATAGCATGAGTAGTGACTAATGCGCACTTATTCTGCATCGACACAATGGGCCAAAACGCCACCTGATTGCACAGCACGCCAACGCAGGTATTCTGCACTTTCCAAATTAACTGGCAGCTGGTGCTTAGCCTGCAAGTAATGGTGGGTAAACACGTCCAGGTAAGCCTCTAGCGTTTGTGCGGCTTGCAAATCACCCGCTAAGTGCAGGCACAGCGCCGCCACCTCTGAAGTGCAAAAGTGGTCATCGCGCCTAGAGCGGCGCAGCCGGTAGCGCGAGAGTTGCTCGGGCTGCAGGCTGAGCACTGGCAAGTGGTCTAGGTATGGGCTTTTGCGAAACATCTTGCGGGCCTCGGGCCAGGTAGCGTCTAGCAGCACAAACAAGGGACGTTTGCCACCTGATTGCGCTGTAGGTTGCTCTGTGGGTTGCGTTGCAGGCTGCATGCTGATGTGCGCTGCGGGTTGCAGCTGTGTGACCACGCGCCCAGCGGCTACAAACTCACCCGGAAACACCACATACGGCTGCCATTGCGGGTCAGCCAGCATAGCCAACAGCGCGGGGTCTACCACAGTGCGCGCCCAGCCAAAAGCCGCTGTGTCGGCCACCACATCGGCAATCAGCCAACCAGTGTTGCTGGGTTTGAGCGGCTCAGTGTCGGCCATTAGCAAGCACACGCCGCAGTGTGTTGGCACAGTGCAGCGCAGTGCGCAAATGCAGTGGCTAAGTACCAGTCGACAGCCCACACACCGCTGGCCATGCGGGCCACCCCGCGCGAGAAACGGCCTGGTACTTCGGGCTAAGCGGGCAGTAAGAAGACGGGATACGGCGTGGGGTAAAAGCTCTGGCATGGGGCAGAGTATCTACTGGTTTGCAAAACGCTAGATGGCCGCAAAGCCAAGGGCTGCAGTCCCAACTGCGAATTTAAACGGGGCTAACAGGCATCTTGCTTAGCCTGGGTAACTTTAGCGCACCCAAGGCATTGGACTACCCTATC
>JANOSN010000756.1:0-1526 GCA_031415895.1 Polaromonas sp.
GGCCGTCTTCGTGCTGCAAGCCTTCACCGTTTAACGTAGTGCGGCCTGATGTGCCGCCCAGCAAGAAGCCGCGCGCCTGCATGTCGCCTGCAGCCCAGGCCAGGTCGCCGATGCGCTGAAAGCCGAACATTGAGTAGTAAACATAAAACGGCACCATGATGCGGTTAGACGTGCTGTACGACGTGGCCGCGGCAATCCAGCTGCTCATGCCGCCGGCTTCGTTAATGCCTTCTTGCAATATCTGGCCTGCTTTGTCTTCTTTGTAGTACATGACCTGCTCTTTGTCCACAGGGGTGTACTGCTGGCCTGCAGGGTTGTAAATGCCGACTTGGCGAAACAAACCCTCCATACCGAAAGTGCGCGCCTCGTCTACCAAGATAGGCACTACGCGCGGGCCTAGCGCTTGGTCGCGCAGCAGCTGCGTTAAAAAGCGCACATAGGCTTGGGTGGTGCTGATCTCGCGGCCTTCGGCTGTCGGCTCCATGACCGACTTAAACACTTCTAGCGACGGCACGGTAAAGCTCTCGTCGGCCTTCACACGGCGGTGTGGCAGGTAGCCACCCAGCGCTTTGCGACGCTCGTGCAGATACTTCATCTCTGGTGTGTCGTCTGCAGGCTTGTAAAACGGCAGCTCGGCAATTTGGCTATCAGGAATGGGGATGTTAAAGCGGTCACGGAAGGCTTTGATATCTTCATCGCTGAGCTTTTTGGTTTGGTGAACGGTGTTTTTACCTTCGCCAATTTTGCCCATGCCAAAACCTTTGACGGTCTTGATCAGCAGCACCGTGGGCTGGCCTGCGTGATTGACGGCTTTGTCAAACGCTGCGTAGACTTTTTGTGAGTCGTGGCCACCGCGCTTTAGGTTCCAAATCTCGTCATCGCTCATGTGCGCCACCATCTCTAGCGTGCGTGGGTCGCGGCCAAAGAAATGTTTGCGCACATAAGCGCCGTCGTTGGCTTTAAACGCTTGATAGTCACCGTCTACAGTGTCCATCATCAGCTTTTTGAGTGCGCCGTCTTTGTCGCGCGCCAACAGTGCGTCCCAGCCGCTGCCCCACAGCAGCTTAATCACGTTCCAGCCACTACCGCGAAACTCGCCTTCTAGCTCTTGCACAATTTTGCCGTTGCCACGCACCGGGCCGTCCAGGCGCTGCAGGTTGCAGTTAATGACGAAGATCAGGTTGTCCAGGTTCTCGCGCGCGGCCAAGCCAATCGCGCCTAACGATTCGACTTCGTCCATCTCGCCATCACCACAAAACACCCACACCTTACGGTTTTCGGTATTCGCAATGCCGCGTGCGTGCAGGTACTTTAAAAACCGCGCTTGGTAAATGGCCATGAGTGGGCCCAGGCCCATCGACACCGTAGGGAACTGCCAAAACTCGGGCATCAGCTTAGGGTGCGGGTAGCTGGACAAGCCCTTGCCGTCCACCTCTTGGCGAAAGTGCAGTAGTTGCTCTTCAGTTAAACGGCCTTCTAGGTAGGCGCGCGCGTACACACCGGGCGACACGTGGCCTTGGATGTAA
>JANOSN010000757.1:0-1160 GCA_031415895.1 Polaromonas sp.
AAAAGCTGAGGCGGAATTAAAAGCGTATCTTAATTCACTATAAACTTCATAGCTGCTTGAGCAGTAAATGCTTGGACTACCGGGCTAAAACGCTCACAAAACATTAAATCTGTAGATGCCTTGTTTGTCCAGGCTGCGCACCATCTTGCCTTCGTACCACAGCATGTGCAGGTGCGCTACCGCCTCGCCCATGGCAAAGGTCATTTGGTGCAAGTCCAACTCGCGTTTGAACATGATGGGCACGATGTCGGCGCCGCTGGTGGCTTGTGTGCTGCAGGCTTGCATCACTTCGGCCAAGCGGTCGGCGTGGTGGTTTTGCAGCTGGGCGATGCGCTGGTGCATGCCGGTGAAGGGTTTGCCGTGGGACGGCAGCACCAAAGTGTCAGCGGGCAGATCTAGGTATTTTTTGATGGAGTCTAAGAAGAGTTTGAGCGGGTCGCCTTCAGGCTCTAAGTCAAACACGCTTACGTTAGTAGAGATGCGGGGTAGCACCATGTCGCCGCTGATCAATACGTTCAAGTCATCGCAATACAGGGCGATATGCTCTGGCGCGTGGCCGTAGCCACTGATGCAGTGCCAGTTACGTCCGCCAATGCGGATCACATCACCGTCCATCATGCGGTGGTAGCTGTTGGGCACGGCAGGCACCAGGCTGGGGTAGTAGCCGGTGCGGGCTTTGATCTTGGCTACAGAGTCTGGGTCTACCAAGCCGTGCGATGCGTAAAAATCAGCTGCGGCTTGGCCGCCAAAATTGGTGCTACTGCTAGACGCGTTGCGCGCAGCGTTGTAGTCGGTGCTGCTGATCCACAGTGGCACTTTCCACATGTCGCACAGCCAGTGCGCCAGGCCAATATGGTCAGGGTGCATGTGGGTGCAAATCACGCGCAGGATGGGCAGGCCCTGTAACTGCGTGTCAAAAATCTGCTGCCACTGCGCGCGGCTCTCGGGTTTGTCGATGCAGCAGTCCACACTCGTCCAGCCTTGCACCTTGCCATGAGGCCCGTCGATCTCATCGCGCAGCAGCCACAGGTTGATATGGTTCAACGCAAAGGGCAGGCCCATGCGGATCCATTTCACCCCTTCGGCCACATCCATGGTTTCGCCTGCAGCGGGCATGGCGTCGCCCAGCGTGTAGGTTAGTTCGTGTTCAAGCGAGTTCA
>JANOSN010000758.1:0-2878 GCA_031415895.1 Polaromonas sp.
GATTGAAGTAGCTTCGGCCAATGTAGAAGTGATCTTGCCCGGTTTTACGCACCTGCAAGTGGCCCAGCCAGTTAGCTTTGGCCACCACATGCTGGCCTATGTAGAAATGTTTGCCCGCGATGCCGAGCGCATGCAAGACGTGCGCAAGCGCACCAACCGCCTGCCCTTGGGCAGCGCCGCGCTGGCAGGCACCAGCTATCCGCTAGACCGCGAGCGAGTAGCCAAAACGCTGGGCATGGTGGACGACGCTGGCAACGCACAGGTGTGCCAAAACTCTCTAGACGCCGTCAGCGACCGCGACTTCGCCATTGAATTTACCGCCGCAGCCTCTATTGCCATGGTGCACATTAGTCGCCTCAGTGAAGAGCTGATTTTGTGGATGAGCCAAAACTTCAGCTTCATCAAAATTGCAGACCGCTTTACTACTGGCAGCTCGATCATGCCGCAAAAGAAAAATCCCGATGTGCCTGAACTAGCGCGTGGTAAAACTGGCCGCGTAGTGGGCCATTTAGTGGGCCTGATCACGCTGATGAAAGGCCAACCCCTGGCCTACAACAAAGACAACCAAGAAGACAAAGAGCCTTTGTTTGACACGGTAGACACCCTCAAAGACACGTTGCGTATTTTTGCTGAAATGATCGGTGGGCAACTCAACCCTGAAACGGGTAAAAAAGAAGGCGGCATCACGGTCAACCCACAAGCTATGGAACAAGCCGCCCTCAAAGGCTACGCCACCGCCACGGACCTGGCTGATTATTTAGTCAAAAAAGGCCTGCCTTTTCGCGATGCCCACGAGACGGTAGCACACGCTGTAAAAGCCGCTGTCTCACACAACGTAGACTTGTCTGAGCTACCACTGACCGTCCTTCAGGGCTTTAACGCCAGCATTGAGAAAGATGTTTACGCAGTGCTCAGCCTGCGCGGCTCGCTTAATGCGCGCAACACCTTGGGCGGCACCGCGCCTGCGCAAGTACGATTGCAGATAGTGCGGCACTTAGCGCGATTAACCTAGTGCTAGGTTTTTTAGTCACACAAAAGAAAACGCTATGACCACACAAACCCCCACCTCACCGCTTGAACGCAGAATCGATATTTTGCTGGACCACTATGGTCAAAGCCATTTGAACCCGCGCAACGAGCTTATCCATTACGTGGCGATACCGCTCATCATGCTCAGCCTGTGCGGGCTGTTATTTGCGCTGCATCCGTGGCTGGCTTATGCTTTTATTGCCGCCAGCATGGTCTATTACGCGCGCTTGTCTTGGGTGTTTTTTGGCTTGATGTGCGTTTGGTCGGTACTCATCATTGCCATCGTGCACGCCATGGGCAGCCATGTGTTTTTATTGTCGGTGGGTATCTTTGTAGGGGCCTGGATAGCGCAGTTTATTGGTCACAAGATCGAAGGCAAAAAACCCAGCTTTTTTGAAGATATTCAATACCTGTGGGTTGGACCATTGTTCGTGCTGAGCAAGCTGCTGCAAAAGCTTGGCGTTCGCTGGTAACAAAATCTTGCTTTTTGGCAACTCAATTAGGGGTCGAAGGCGCGCAGGTTGATGGTCTAATGATTGCAGAGTGTTACTTTTGCAGCGCAGGGAGAGATTAATGTCTGTTTTGTTAGCGACCCTACTGGTATTGGTGGTAGCCACTTTTTTGTGGTTTGCCTTTTTTAGATCACAAAAAACTCGTGCTATTGAGAGCGACTTAGCTATTGAAGCCTGGCGCGCCCGCACTGTGCGGCCGCTGACGCGCACGGAGATGCACGCCCTGAGTGAGCTGAAATTGATGGCACCAGACTGCTTGCTGATGCCGCAGGTGTCCTTATCTCGGTTTATCAAAATCAAATCCTCTCTGTCCTACAGCAACTGGTTTCACAAGGTGGGCCGTCGCTGCGTGGACTTTTTGATCTGCCTGCCGGGTGGGGACGTGTTGGGAGTGGTCGAGGTGCACACTGGCGCTACGCCCTCGCCTAGCGCGTCTAAAGGCACGCTGGCTAAAGAGCAAACTCTGGCGCAAGCCAACATACCGCTTTGGTACTTTAACCCTGAGCAACCCATGTCTGCGCAGCTGCTGCGCGAAGCTATTGAAGCTGAGCGTGGTAACTTAGCTGCCCAAATCTCTAAAGAACCCATTTGGGCACCCACTGAAGAAGCCCCGCGCAAGGCGGGCATAGAAGCCATTGAAATGGACGACGAACGCTGGAACCAGCCTTGGCCCACTGAAGAAAACCGACCTACCGAAATGCTCGACTTGATGGAGCAAGAGCCTCCGGTCTTAAACGACCGCGTGCGATAAATCCAGCTTACTTTCTCAGATTGATTGATTTAGTGACTCAATAGTCATTAAGCTATCGTGGTCATTGAACTTCTGCATTAGCACTCAATCTATAGGAGTGCTAACATGGTTTTCACTGAAAGGAGTTCTAGTATGTCTGGAGCTTTAATGTTATCCCCCGCAACCACCCATTCTTGGGGTTTGGTGCCTTCGATTGGCAATTTGGACGCTTACATCACAGCGGCCAACCGCATGCCCATGCTCACTTTAGAGGAAGAGCAGTCGTTTGCACGCAAACTCAAGGACAGCAACGATTTAGAGGCTGCTGGTAAGTTAGTGCTTTCTCACTTACGCCTGGTGGTGTCCGTGTCGCGCCAATACTTAGGCTATGGTCTACCGCACGGCGACCTGATCCAAGAGGGCAACGTAGGCCTGATGAAGGCTGTTAAGCGCTTTGACCCCGACCAAGGCGTTCGCCTAGTCAGCTACGCTCTGCACTGGATCAAAGCCGAAATCCATGAATATGTGTTGAAAATCTGGCGCATGGTCAAAGTGGCCACAACCAAGGCCCAGCGCAAGTTGTTTTTTAACCTGCGTTCAATGAAGC
>JANOSN010000759.1:0-2243 GCA_031415895.1 Polaromonas sp.
TATTACAAACCCGAAGAGACCAGCGCCGAGATGCAATACCTGCACCAACGGCGCGCAGCATTAGGCGGCCACTTGCCCAAAAGGCACACGGCTGCGCAGGCGGTACCCGTGCCTGCACTTACGCTGCCAACGTCTGAGGGAAATTCTTATGCGCAGTTTGCACTGCAAGCTGACGGCAAAGAAATGTCCACCACCATGGCCTTTGTGCGCATGCTAGGCAACTTGCTAAAAGACAAACAGCTGGGCCCGCGCATCGTGCCCATCGTGGCCGATGAGGCGCGCACTTTCGGCATGGCCAACTTGTTCAAGCAAGTGGGTATCTATAGCAGCGTGGGCCAAAAATATGCGCCCGAAGACATTGGCTCGGTGCTGTCTTATCGTGAAGCCTTGGACGGCCAAATTTTAGAAGAAGGCATCAGCGAGGCCGGTGCCATTGCTAGCTGGACGGCAGCGGCCACCAGCTACAGCGTGCACGGCCTGGCCATGTTGCCGTTTTATATTTACTACAGCATGTTCGGCTTTCAGCGCGTGGGCGACGCGATATGGGCCGCCGCTGACCAGCGCGCACGCGGCTTCTTATTGGGCGCAACATCGGGCCGCACCACACTAGGCGGCGAAGGCTTGCAACACCAAGACGGCACCAGCCATTTAGTGGCCGCTACCATCCCCAACTGCAAAGCGTATGACCCCGCGTTTGCAGGCGAGTTAGCCGTTATCTTAGACGCAGGCATGCACGAGATGATGGTGGAGCAGAAAGACGTTTTCTACTACATCACGCTGATGAACGAGAACTATGCGCAGCCTAACTTGCTCGCAGAAGCACATGAAGGTGTATTACGTGGTTGCTATAAATATAATAGCTACTTGAGCAGTAAATACTTGGACTACAAGGCTAAAACCTTGGTAAAAGTAACCTTATTAGGCTCTGGAGCGATTTTGACTGAGGTCGTCAAAGCTGCACAGCAATTAAGTCAGCAGGGCTACGATGTGGATGTTATCAGCGTGACCAGCTGGAGCGAGCTAGCGCGTGACGGCGCGGCGTGCGAAGCAACCGACGAATCAAATAGTGCACTGCCATGGATTCAACAAGTGCTGAGCCAAACCAGCGGCCCCATCATCGCCGCCACCGACTACGTGCGCGCCGTACCCGAGAGCGTGCGCGCCTACCTGCCCGAAGGCCGTAAATTCACCACGCTGGGCACCGATGGCTTTGGCCGCAGCGATACGCGGGCAGCGCTGCGGGCTTTCTTCAAGGTTGATGCAGCCAGCATCGTTGAAGCGGCGCTGAGACAACTGGCCCCTGCAAACTACAAAGTATCGCGAAGTTCGTGACACTGGCTTTTGGCGCAGGGTGTTTGTACGCCCCGATGCTTGGCTTGGACAGCCGCGCAGCTAAGTGCGCCGCCGACCTGATCCCGTACAAAACCTGACCCCACGCAAGTACGCAAATAAAGTTATTAACCAGTAATGTAAGTCTGCAACTGCGAAATAGTCTGCTCATGGTCGGCAATGATGTCGTCCATGATGTCGCGAATCGAAATCATACCCAGCACTACTGCGCCATCCACCACCGGCAAATGGCGAATTTTCTTAGTACTCATCAGCGACATACACACGCGGGTGCCAGCCGTGGGCGGCACACTAATCACATCACGCGTCATGATCTCGGCAACGGTAATCTCGCGCGAGTTTTTGCCTTGCAGCGCCACTTTGCGGGTGTAATCGCGCTCCGAAAATACGCCCACGAGTTTGCCGTTGTCCATCACCACGACAGCGCCCACCCCATATTCAGCCAAGCGCTTGAGGCCATCAAACACCGTCACGTCGGGGGCTACCTGAAATAAGCTGCTGTCACGTTTTTTCAGCAGTTCAATGATGGGCTTCATATCACCTCCAAAGGATTCGGCGGGGCACGGCACATAGCCATACTCTTACTTGTACGCCAGTATAGTGACAGGGTTAGCACAATGCATGTCGGGGAAATACCCGGCTTTGTGTTTATCTGTGACAACGCTTGCGATTAAGATGTACCTATGCAACTTCCATCCCGGTTTTGGGCGGACCTGACCAGCCGCCATTTTGCGCAACTTGCCGCATCGCCCGCTATCCACCAAGCCGTGGCGGTGCTGCCCGTAGCCGCTACTGAGCAGCATGGCCCGCACCTGCCTGTCAGCGTGGACACTACGCTGGTCAACGGCGTGGTCAACGCGTCGCTGGCGCATTTGCCGGCTGGCCTGCCGGTG
>JANOSN010000760.1:0-9620 GCA_031415895.1 Polaromonas sp.
TCAGCAGCCGTCATGGCCAAGCGAATCGTCTCCAGGTCACGCATCTCGCCCACCAAAATAGCGTCAGGGTCTTCGCGCAGGGCAGATTTGAGCGCTGCGGCAAACGACAAAGTCATGGGCCCAACCTCGCGCTGGTTGATCAGGCATTTTTTAGAATCGTGCACAAATTCAATCGGGTCTTCCACCGTCAAAATATGGCCGTATTCGGTTTCATTCAAATGGTTGACCATCGCAGCCAGCGTGGTGGATTTACCCGAACCTGTGGGGCCAGTCACCAACACCATGCCGCGCGGCTTCATGGCCAGGTCAGCAAAAATCTTGGGGGCGTTTAGCTGCTCTAGCGTCAGAATTTTGGAAGGGATGGTACGAAACACCGCTGCCGCACCACGGTTTTGGTTAAACGCGTTGACCCGAAAGCGCGCCAAGCCGTCAATCTCAAACGAAAAGTCGACTTCTAAAAACTCTTCGTACTGCTTGCGCTGCCCATCGTTCATGATGTCATACACCATGGCGTGCACTTGTTTGTGGTCTAGCGCGTCCACGTTGATACGGCGCACGTCACCGTGCACGCGGATCATTGGGGGCAAACCAGCAGACAAGTGCAAGTCTGAAGCTTTATTTTTTACACTGAAGGCTAATAGCTGGGTAATGTCCATAATCGTGACCGTAATAGAAACACTAAAAAACAAGCCGAACAACAAAAACTCGACAATAGATACATTATGGGCATGATTTCAGACAATCTTCAACGCTTACGTGGCCAAATTGCGGCAGCATGCACAGACTGTGGGCGCAATACCAACGAAGTGACCCTGCTGGCCGTCAGCAAAACCTTCGGTGCCGACGCTGTACGCGAGGCGCACGCCGCAGGCCAGCGCGAATTTGGTGAGAATTACATTCAAGAAGGCGTGGACAAAATAGCCCTGCTGGCTGACTTACCGCAGTTGGTGTGGCACATGATTGGCCCGATACAAAGCAATAAAACCCGCCTTGTAGCAGAAAACTTTGCCTGGGTGCACAGCATTGACCGTTACAAAACCGCCCAACGCCTAAGCGAGCAGCGCCCCAGCCAATTAGCTCCACTGCAGGTGTGCTTGCAGGTCAATATCGATGGTGGGGCTAACAAATCAGGCGTAGCCCCTGGTGAACTTATGGCACTGGCACTGCAAGTTAGCCAGCTGCCCCACATGCAATTGCGCGGCATGATGGTAATACCTGAGCCCGCTATTAATTTAGCAGCATCCCAAGCAGTATTTACTAGGACATATGAGGTATTTAGCACCTTAAAGGCGATTTATCCTCATGTGGATACCTTGTCGATGGGTATGAGCAGCGACATGACTACTGCGGTGCAGCAGGGCAGCACGATGGTGCGCGTGGGGACTGCTATTTTTGGGCAACGCGCTTAAGTTTCGACTGGCTTGGACAAGCTTACCAGCGTGATGTGGCACTGCGTTTTCTTTGCCAGATTTTAAATATCCGGTCCCACAGACTCTCATGGCGCGGTTCGGGGTGGATAGCGCGGATTAGCGCTAAACAAGCCAAGCTGCGCAGCAATGCGGGGCGCGACAAGCGCAGCTGAACTTCGATCTGATCAGCAGTGCGCGACCCCGTGTCCAGCAGGCGCAGCACCGCGCTGCAATGGTCACCCAAAATGCGCGGGCTCATCGTAGTGGCACGGCGGTGCGTCAAGGGCTGGGTCAAATAAAGGGTGGGCACCATTTTTGAGAGCCAGCTCTCGGGGCAGCGCTTGGCAAATTCCCACAGCGCGGTTTCTAGCGGCACCACGTCAAAGCCCGGTGCAGCAAAACCAGTAGACTGCGGCACGGTTTGCACTGAGGCTTGGTCTAGTTCATTGACCGTGCACTCTTCCAGCAAATGGATTTGCCACTGGTGCGGCACGATGGTGGCAATCAAGCGCGAGTTATATTGCAACTGCAAACGGTGGGTTTTCCAGAAGTCGCGCTGTTCCCAGGCATAGCTGCCCAGCGCATACAGCATGCGCTGGCTGATCAACTCTTGTTCGGCCTGGCGCAGTCCTTGTTCTAGCTGGCGCAAAGCATCGGGATAGACCAGTTTGGGCATGGCTACTTGTAACGGGTCGTCCACTGGTGGCGACGGTTCGCCCAGCACGCACACAGGGCAGTTTTTGTAATGCCCTAATTTATCTAAGTACAGGGTTTGGTATTCTTGAATGCTGCTTTCAAACTGGCTGGAACCCACCGACCCCATCGAGTCACCGTTGTGCCGGGGGCTTTTGCCGTAGCGCACCGCATCAGCATGCGCTAAGTACACATCAGCCATCACGCCAGTGGGAGCTAAACGCCAACGCACGGTCTCGTGTATGCGCTGTGCGGCTTGCATTATGCGCAGCGAATCCGCTGCAGTAAACCCTACAGGGCGCACAAACATCAACGGCGAAAATGAATTATTAAAACTCGACTCAGACACACCAACAACCTAACTTTATTTATTGTTGCCACCAACTTGGTGTTCAACAGCACACAGCACAAGCAAACCCTCAATAGTACTAAGTTTTTTTGCCTTTATACAAGCCTACTATCAACAAACACAAGCTGCGTAGAGAAGTACCCGTTGCACCCGCATCAGTGCAACACAACTGTGATGTTTAGTGACCTATTGCACAGTCAAAATACTGTTCGCGCAACGTGTTTAAAGCACCAAACGCGAAGTCTCTTTTACTTCTTGCATCACGGCGTAGGTGCGCGTCTCGCGCACGCCAGGCAGCTGCCACAGCGCATTGCCTGCAAACTCGCGGTAAGCGGCCATGTCGCGCACCCGAGTTTTCAGCAAATAGTCAAAGCCACCAGCCACCATATGGCACTCTAGTATCTCGGGGCGGGCCTGCGCTGCAGCGTTGAACTGGTCAAACACCTGCGGCGTGGTGCGCTCAAGCAGCACCTCGACAAATACGGTCAGCCCGCGCTCAAGCTTGGCGGGGTTTAGCCGCGCCTCGTAGCCCACAATAAATCCCTCGCGCTGCAGGCGCTGGGTGCGCGCCAACACGGCAGTAGGGCTAAGCGCCACCAGCTCGGCCAGTTTTAAATTGCTGATGCGCCCATCAGTTTGCAATACGTTCAAAATCTTCAGATCGATTTTGTCTAACTGGCTATTTGTGTCAGAGGATGATGTCATCACTACATTTTATGTGGCTATTATTTATTTTGGTAGTGATTTATGCGGTTTTAAATCGTCATAGAAAAGCAAAGCCACTGGCTCATGCGAGGCAGTGGCTTGGGCGAGGCCAATTGCTAATAGCTATTGGCTAGGCCAGGTTTAACCCAGCAGCGATAGCTCAGGGCGAATTAACCGCCTTTGCCGCAACGCTTACCAGCGTTTTTCTTGCTGCGGGTGGCTGCGCCGCGCTCTAAGCTACGCTTTTGGCCACGGCTCACTGGGCGGGTCACGCCGTTAGGCAGTGCTGGGGGTGGGCTGCGTTTACGGTCAGCTTCGGTGCGAATTTTGTTGGCCATAAGGCTCTCCAGTAAAAAATGAATGCAACCCTGAATTAAGCCACAAAAACGACTAAATCGGGCAAAGTAGGCCAAACGACAGGGAATTTATGCACAAATAGCTAAGTGGGCGAGAACTGTTGATTGATGAGCCTTTGAAGATCATGCATATGTTGACGGCCTACAGGCCCAGCGCAGTTCGCTATGGTTTCATAGCTAGGCAGGGTCGCTTTTAGTTGCCCAAACGAGCGCAAAGCTTCCAAGTCTTTGAGCACTTCGTATGCTTTTTCGGGCAAGTAGGTCAATACAAATGTGGCCATCACATCGACCACTTGTTGCGTTAGATCCGCCATGATGGACTCCAAAGACTGCGCTGGGAGGTCGTCCCCCAAGCCAGCTGCAGCAGTCTCTTGCCAAGACGAGTTTTGCAGCGGCGCATTGGCAAACGTATTGGCGTTGTAATGGCTGGACTGTTCGCGTTTCATAAATCGTACGTTACTAGGAGCGTCTGGCAATTGTGGCGAACGTGACGAACCCCATATTTGATCTGAGTTTTGCTGGCTCGGTGATGCACGCTCCAGTGCTTGTTTGTCTTCAATCAGCCCAGAGGTCTCCAACTGGCCTAGCCACATAGCGATGTCGCCTTGCTGCCTAAACTGCTGAGACAAAAGAGTCGATGCTGTTTTGCCATCCACCGCTAACAATAGGTTTTTTAAGTGACCCGGCAGTTTGCTATGGGTGTTAAATGCAGTCACGCGCCCTATCGGGGTACGGACATAAATACTTGCGATAGTTTGCATAACAGAGCAGAGCCATTAAATCTGAAGAAGAATCTCGCCCACGCTTTAGAACAGCCTTGAGTAAGCCCAAAGCTAGTTTGATTGCATTTAGATACATCTATCTAGTGGAGATAGTTGAATGCATTAAGTAGTTGTACGTAAAAATTCTTAGGTTACTTGCTTTGGCCAGGTAGGTACAGACTATGTTGTGGGCCATGTGACCCGAACCGTAGTACCAGTAAGACTATTTTTCTCAAACGTTATCGTAGCGCCAATAAGGTTAGCGCGCGCCCTCATGGTTCGCAGCCCCATGCCCTGCATCACCATCTCAATAGTTTGATCGCTGGGCAAGCCTACCCCGTCGTCTTGCACAGTCATACAGCCAATACCTTTGCTTTGCATGATCGATAAAACTACCAGCTGCGCTTTGCCATTGCGAAACGCGTTTGTCATCGCCTCTTGAGCAATACGGTACAAATGGTTAGCCCGCTCGGGCTCAATCCAAGACAACTCATCTTGGATTCTTAGATGACAACTAAGCCCTGGAATCTGGTCGTAGTCAAGGCACAAGCGCTCTAGCACGCGCCACAGCGCGCCTGGCTCTTTGTCTACCGGCATCAGGCCTCGCGCCAACTTGCGCGTCGTTTGCACAGCTATCTGCGCCTGCTGCATCAGCTGGTCTATTGCCTCGTTATGCTGACTATTTTGAGTTGGTGTTTTCTGCAGCGCACCTAACAGCATGACCATAGCTGACAGCTGGGAGCCCAGTGCGTCGTGCAGCTCATGGGCAATATGAGTTTGCTGCGCTTCTAGTTCAGCAATTAATCGACGCTCAAAATCACCAGACTCAACTGACATGGATGCATCGTATGTAAAAAACTGACATAACATTCACGTCATTTTCAGAAACTGTACTACTAAGGTTGTCGCTTTAAAGCGCAAGTTAGTTACTTAGCTAGAGTAGCAGGATTGCAGTATGTAATGGCGAATGTTTTACTTTTGATGTTTAAGTATTTGTACGTTGTTTACCGCGCTAAACTACTTACTAATTGCAGCTGCAAGTCATATAGGCTATGCGTGTGTAGAACAAAAATTTAACTCAAAGTACAAACTGGGTGTTGCGACCGGTGCCTACAAGTGTGTAACAAATTCCAGGGTGTCAATTGAGTGTCTGTATTGTCTGATGATGCGATGAAGTCTGTTTTTATAGTTGATGACCACGACATTGTTCGCTTTGGTCTAGAAGCCGTATTGAAAGACGTGCCTGAGCTCAAGGTACTTGGCTACGCTGATGACTTGCGTTCAGCCGTGAATGCCATCAAGCATTTGCAGCCTGATCTGCTGATTACAGACATGTCCCTGCCAGACTCGCAGGGGCTGGACACAGTGCGCGCTATGGTGCTGGCGCAAGGCAGCAGGCCCGTGTTGGTTGTCTCAATGCACGATGAGCTGATCTATGCTGAGCAGGTACTTGGATTAGGCGCCCAGGGCTATTTAATGAAAGAAAAAGCCCATGAAATGATTGCGCAAGCTGCCAAAGTGCTGCTGTCGGGTGGCCGCTGGGTTAGCCAACAAGTTAGCTCGCAACTGCTTAACCGCATGGTCAGCACGCGTACTCGCAGACCCACCTTAGACTTTGCGCGCTCTGCGCCTGGGGCGCTGATGTCATTGCGAGAGGTTGAAGTTTTAGAGAAAATTGGCCGGGGAAAGACCACCAAAGAAATCGCCTACAGCCTAGAGCTGAGCCCACGCACAGTGGATGTGCACCGCGCCAGTATTAAAAAGAAATTGGGCTTGCGCAGCGGAGCTGAGGTGGTGGCGTTTGCAGTGTCTAGGCTCTAGGCTCTAGGCTCGCCGCCTAAATAAACTTTTAAAAAAGTTTTCGCAAAACTTGCTGGATCTCGTCCAAATGCGCTTGGCCTGGTGCTCCAAGGTCAGCAAGCTCCAAAACATAGCGAGGCATATAGCTTTTAAGTTGATCAGGGGTTTTAATTTCCTCAATCGTGCTTAACAAACCAAATGCTTTGGCAGGCAAGTGCGTCAGGACAAAGGTACACATCACATCGGCAGTTTGCTGGGCCATGCGGTCCCACAAGCTATACACCGGCGGGGGCAGCTCATCCAAAACACTAGGGGATGTAGAAGACCATTCTGTTTTGGGGGCGCCCAGCAGGGCAGAGGCTGGCCTAGCTGCAGATGATGACGTGGCCAACATGTCAACTATTTCAGGCTCGTCTTGGGTAAAAAACGAACTGCTAGCTTCTAGCAAAGGCATATTGGTGTCTACGAACTGCGGCATGCCTTCACTATTACTGCGCTGGTAGCGCACTTTGGGCAAGGCTGCGTTACGGTCAGCAATCAGGCCCAGTTGTTGTAGTTGCAGCAATGACTTTTCTACATCGCCCAACGACGACAACTGCATCACCACTGCCTCAGCTGTCATCTTGCCATCTACTGCGCGCAGCACCGCTTTAGGTAGCTCTGGCAGCGGTGAAACTGGGTTGAATGCGGTAGCCCTGCCCAGTGGCGTGCGTAGGTAAATTACAGCAGGGTCAAACATAACAGCGGGAGGTTACTACGGGGCAGGTGCGCGTGATTGCAAAGAGTTGTAAGTATATGCACTTAGCTACTAGCCTTCTATGGTATGAGTACCTAGCAAACAACACTAATAGAGAAATTTAGATGACTCAATAGAATTTAAAACTATTTTTTACGAGAATTTTAGTTAGTTAATTATTGTTAAATCTATAAAAATAGTGATATTCGCTATCAAATATGTGATTTTTTGCCATGACCCAACGCCTACCCACAGCCTACCGCCCTGAAGCACACACCGTCACCCGCCTGCTAGGCAGCCTGCAAGGCGCACTAGACTGGGCCAGCGCTGCCCAACACGCAGCGCCTTGGGTGCAGGCCGTGCGCGACAACCCGCCGCCGTTTTGGGCTATGGAAAGCTTGCTCAAGGAATACCCCATTTCTAGCGCCGAGGGCTTGGCGCTGATGCGGCTGGCCGAGGCGCTGCTGCGTGTGCCCGATGCAGAGACCGCCATCGCCCTGACCGCTGACCAGCTGGGCCGTGCAGACTTTGACGGCAGTGGGGACGCGGTGCTGGCGCGCTTGTCGTCAGCCGCCATTGGCATGAGCAAACATTTTTTACCCACTGATGCCAACCAAGAGCCGGGCTTGATAGCCAAGCTGGGCGCACGCACGGTGGTAGCCGCCACGCTGCGCGCTGTGGCGCTGCTGGGCAAACAGTTTGTCCTGGGTGAAACTATTGAGTCAGCGCAAAACACGGCGCGCAAAACGCCCACGCTGACCTTTAGCTACGACATGCTGGGCGAAGGCGCGCGCACCGAACGTGACGCATTGAAATACCTTGAGAGTTACACCAATGCTATTAAATCAATAGCTAATAAGTCAATAAATACTTGGACTACTGGCCTAAAAGCCTCCCAAAACAGTCAAAAAGACCTTACCCAGTCCAGCCCGCAGCAGTCTGACGGCATATCCATCAAACTCAGCGCCCTGCACCCGCGCTACGAGTACACACAGCATGCGCGGGTGATGGCCGAGCTGGTGCCCCGCGTGTGGGGCCTGTGCGAGCTGGCGGCGCAGGCTAATATCAATTTAACCATTGATGCTGAAGAAGTGGACCGGTTGGAACTGTCGCTAGATGTGTTTGAAGCGCTGGTCGAGAAAATTGCCGCGCACTACCCGCAGTGGCAGGGCTTTGGCCTGGCCATGCAGGCTTACCAAACCCGCTCGCTGGATTTGATTGAACACGTAGCGCAGCTTGCGCACAAACACCACGTAAAGCTAATGTGCCGCTTAGTCAAAGGCGCGTACTGGGACGCGGAGATCAAACGCGCCCAAGAGATGGGCCTGCCGCATTACCCCGTGTTTACCCATAAGCACCACACCGATGTGAGCTATTTGGCCTGCGCCCGCGCCATGCTGGCCCACAGCGACGTGATCTATTCGCAGTTTGCTACGCACAATGCGGCCACCATCGCGGCCATATTGCAGATGTCAGCACGTGCGGGTACCCAATTTGAACTTCAGCGCCTGCACGGCATGGGCGAAGGTGTGTACCGCGAGGTGCTAAAAAACCCGCTGGTGCGTTGCCGCGTGTATGCGCCCGTGGGTGCGCACCGCGACCTGCTGGCTTATTTGGTACGCCGCCTGCTTGAGAACGGCGCTAACTCGTCGTTTGTGCACCAGCTGGCTGATGAGTCGGTAGGTATGGGCGAACTATTAATATCGCCGCTGCGTTTAGAAAGCACTTCGTCACTGCCCATGCCCATAGATATGTTTGGCACGGCAGCGTCGGGCGCGCGGCGTAACAGCACTGGCTTGGACTTGGCTGATGAAGGTATGCGTGCGCCGCTGCTGCAGGCGCTGCACACCATCAGCGTGCCTGTGGTGCCAGAATTTAATGCCAAACTAGCCTCTGATGCCTATAAAACCTGCTCAACCAGCTATGCTTTATGGAGCAAACGCAGCGTGCAAGAGCGTGCCAACGTACTTCACCAAGCCGCTGATGCACTAGAGCAGCAATGCCCCAAGTTTTGCGCACTGTTGGTGAAAGAGGCATTTAAAACGTGGGGCGATGCTGTGTCTGAGGTGCGCGAGGCGATAGACTTTTTGCGTTACTACGCTATTGAGGCGCAGCGCATCATGCAGCCCATCGCTATGCCTGGGCCGACGGGCGAGAGCAACGAACTGCGCCTCAAAGCACGCGGCGTGTGGGTGTGCATCAGCCCGTGGAATTTTCCGTTAGCCATTTTTATGGGCCAAGTGGCCGCAGCGCTGGCCACTGGCAACACGGTGCTGGCCAAGCCCGCTGAGCAAACGCCGGGCGTGGCGCACGAAGCTATCCAACTGTTGCAAGCCGCTGGCGTACCCGCAGATGCGCTGCAGCTATGCCACGGCCCTGGCGATACTGTGGGTGCAGCACTCGTAGCCATTGAAGGTATTGCAGGGGTAGTGTTCACAGGTTCCACCCAAGTGGCCAAAATCATCAACCGGGCATTGGCTGCCAAAGACGGCCCCATTACCCCGCTGATTGCCGAGACCGGCGGCATCAACGCCATGGTGGTAGACAGCAGCGCCCTGCCCGAGCAAGTGTGCGACGCGGTAGTGCAAAGCGCCTTTCGCAGCGCAGGCCAACGCTGCTCGGCCCTGCGCCTGCTGTGCGTGCACGAGGCCATAGCCGACAACGTGATCGAGATGATTGCCGGGGCTGCCCAAGAGCTGGTGTGCGGCGACAGCGCGCTGCTAGCCACCGATGTACCGCGCGTGATCGACGCTGAGGCCTTTGCAGGCATATCGCAGCACATAGAACGTCTGCAACACCTTCAAAGCCTAA
>JANOSN010000761.1:0-1847 GCA_031415895.1 Polaromonas sp.
GTGTTGTCGCGGGTAATACACACTTGGCTTGCGATATCTAGCGGGATTTCTTTGAGGCTGTGTTTGTAAGCCACGCGGTCAATAAACGGCATCACAAAATTCAGGCCGGGCGTTAGCGTGCCGTGGTATTTACCCAAGCGCTCTAGCACCCAAGCATTGGTTTGCGGTACCACTTTGACCGTTTTGATAATAAAGATGATGGCTAGCACTAGCAAACCGATGGCAACATATCCCATAAATCCTCCGTTTAGTTTGAATAAAAACTTTTCTTAAACAGGCTGCACGACTAACGTGGAGCCTTTGACTTCTTGCACGCGATAGCTGCCTGGCGCTTGCGCTGCGCCGGGGGCCGCCATCACAGACCATTGCGCGCCACGGTATTTCACCGTAGCGCTGCCGTCTGCGCGCCATGTGTCAACCTGCACTGTGGCACCCACATCTTGGTTGACATCGGGGTTAGCCTCGGCACGCACGGTGCCGGGTTGTTTGATTTTGTACAGGTGCCAAGCCAGCGTAGCGCCGCCACCCACTAGTGCCGCAACGATGATTTGAGCGTTCAGTGTCAGGTCAAGGTGTGAGGCTATTGCGCCTGCCACCAGGCCCACTGCCACCATCAGCAAGTAAAAAGTGCCAGTTGTTAGCTCGGCAATGACCACGACCAAGGCCAGTACCCACCAAATTGAAGATATTGTCATATAGAGCCTCCTGTATGTGATGCACCACATTTTGGGGCAAAAATGGGCACATGCAAGCATGTTGACACAGAATATCCTTACACTTCGCAATTCATCTGGTCTTAGACTCAGATGTCGCCCAACACGCACTCTGTTTGATAAGAGCGTGCGTAGCGGTTTTTCTATTTCTTTGCTGTACGGACACTAGCATGAAATTTCGCTTTCCCATCGTCATCATTGACGAAGACTTTCGCTCTGAAAACACCTCTGGCTTGGGCATTCGTGCACTGGCCGAAGCCATTGAAAAAGAAGGCTTTGAAGTACTGGGCGTCACCAGTTACGGCGACCTCTCCCAGTTTGCCCAACAGCAAAGCCGCGCCAGTGCATTTATTTTGTCGCTAGACGACGATGAGTTCACGCCCGGTGATGAGATCGACCCTGCCGTGCTGAACCTGCGCGCCTTTATTGACGAGGTGCGCCGCAAAAACGCGGACGTGCCGCTGTATGTGTATGGCGAGACCAAAACCAGCCGCCATTTGCCTAATGACATTTTGCGTGAGTTGCATGGCTTTATCCACATGTTTGAAGACACGCCCGAGTTTGTGGCGCGGCACATTTTGCGTGAGGCTAAAAGCTATTTAGAAGGCGTGCAACCGCCGTTTTTTAAAGCCCTGCTGGACTATGCCGAAGACGGCTCGTACAGCTGGCACTGCCCTGGGCACTCGGGCGGTGTGGCGTTTTTAAAATCACCGATTGGCCAAATGTTTCACCAGTTTTTTGGCGAAAACATGCTGCGCGCTGACGTGTGCAATGCGGTAGAAGAGCTGGGCCAACTGCTAGACCATGACGGCGCAATTGGCGAGTCAGAGAAAAACGCCGCCCGCATTTTTAACGCTGACCACTGCTTTTTTGTCACCAACGGCACCAGCACATCTAACAAAATGGTGTGGCACCACACCGTGGCCCCGGGCGACGTGGTGGTAGTAGACCGCAACTGCCACAAGTCCATCTTGCACGCCATCATCATGACGGGCGCTATCCCGGTGTTTTTAAAGCCCACGCGCAACCACTTTGGCATCATCGGCCCCATCCCGCAAAGTGAGTTTGAGCCCGAGACCATCAAAGCCAAAATCAGGGCCAACCCCTTGCTCCAGCATGTGGACGCTGATGCCG
>JANOSN010000762.1:0-3153 GCA_031415895.1 Polaromonas sp.
CACCGCCCCGCAAAAAATCTACTTTTGCCGCACCACCATGCTGGGCTTGGTGCGCCTACTGTGCCAGCCTAAGGTGGTAGGCAAAGGCGCGCTAGCGCTGCCTGCGGCCTGGGCCGTGTACCAAAATTTTCGTGCATTGCCCATCATTGACCTGTTGGCCGAACCGGCCGACTGCGACACGCAGATTGCCACCTTGCTAGGCGCGCAAGGCGCATTGCCCGCCAGGCTGTGGACAGACGCTTACCTTGCTGCCCTGGCGCACAGCAGCGGCGCGCGCCTTGTCACCTTTGACCGCGACTTTGAGCGTTTTAACCTGCCGCGTTGCAAACTACTCGTTGGTTAAAATACACCTTGAATTTGTACCTAACGCCCCAATTTATGGGGCGTTGTTATTTGAAATTTGCACCTTTGCACATTTAAGCCCGAACCTCAATTGCCATGACTAAAAAAACCCTCAGTTTCCAAGCCGAAGTTGCCCAGCTGCTGCACCTCGTTACCCATTCGCTGTATTCCAACAAAGAAATTTTTGTCCGCGAGCTGGTGTCTAACGCATCTGACGCCTGCGACAAGCTGCGCTTTGAAGCCATCAACACACCTACGCTGTATGAAGACGCACCTAACCTAGAAGTGCGTATCAGCTACGACAAAGACGCGAAAACGTTGACCATTGCCGACAACGGCATTGGCATGACCCAGCAGGACGCCATCGACCACCTAGGCACCATTGCCAAGAGCGGCACCAAAGACTTTATGGGCAAGCTGGCTGACGCACAAAAGGCCGATGCTAAAGACCAAGGTGCGTTGATTGGTCAATTCGGCGTGGGCTTTTACTCAGGCTTTATGGTGGCCGACAAAATCACTGTCGAGTCACGCCGCGCAGGTGACGATGCTAAAAAAGGTGTGCGTTGGACCAGCGGTGGTACAGGCGAGTTTGAGGTAGAAAACATCACCCGCAAAGAGCGCGGCACCAGCATTACGCTGCACCTGCGCGACGACGCATTGGAATATGCCAACAGCTACAAACTCAAAGGCATCATCAGCAAATACTCAGACCACATCAGCTTGCCCATCATGATGGAAAAAGAAGAGTGGAAAGAAGGCGAGCCGATTGACGCGGCTGACCCCACCAAGGGCACCGAAGGCGGCGGCATGCAAAAAACTGGCGAATGGGAGCAGGCCAACGCAGCGGCAGCCCTGTGGAGCCGGAACAAAAAAGACGTGACCAAAGAGCAGTACGACGACTTTTACAAACATATTAGCTACGACCAAGCTGCGCCGCTGGCTTACACGCATAACCGCGTGGAAGGCAGCACCGAATACACGCAGCTGCTGTACATCCCCGGCACCGCGCCGATGGACTTGTGGAACCGCGACAAAAAAGCCGGCATCAAGCTGTACGTCAAACGCGTCTTCATCATGGACGACGCTGAGGCACTGCTGCCAATTTACCTGCGCTTTGTCAAAGGTATTGTCGACAGCGCCGATTTGCCGCTGAACGTGAGCCGCGAGCTGCTGCAAGAAAGCCGCGACGTACGCGCCATCCGCGAAGGCTGCACCAAGCGCGTGTTGGGCATGTTGGAAGACTTGGCCAAATACGATGCAGCGCCTGCAACTACCGAGGGTGATGTCACTGATGTGCTGTCGGACGAAGACAAAGCCAAACAAGGCCAGTACACCAAGTTCTACGCCGAGTTTGGCGCAGTGCTCAAAGAAGGCCTGGGCGAAGACTTTGCCAACAAAGACCGCTTAGCCAAGCTCATGCGCTACGCGTCCACCAATACTTCCGTTCGGGCTGAGCCTGTCGAAGCCCTTGCCGACACTTCGACAAGCTCAGTGCGAACGGATGGGTGGACGAGCCTGGCCGACTACAAAGCCCGCATGAAAGAAGGCCAAGAGGCTATCTACTACATCACCGCCGACACACTGGCCGCCGCTACAAACAGCCCACACATGGAGGTGTTTAAAAAGAAAGGCATCGAAGTGCTGTGCATGACCGACCGCGTAGACGAGTGGAGCCTGAACTACTTGCACGACTTTGACGGCACCCCGCTGCAGTCAATTGCCAAAGGCGCAGTGGACTTAGGCAAACTGCAAAACGACGACGAAAAGAAAGCCTTTGATGCAGCAGCCGAGGGCAGCAAAGAGCTGATTGCCAAACTCAAAGAAGCACTCAAAGACAAAGCCCAAGACGTGCGCGTCACCACCCGCTTGGTAGACAGCCCCGCCTGCCTGGTGGTGCAAGACCACGGCATGAGCACGCAGCTGGCACGCATGCTCAAGCAAGCGGGCCAAGAGGCACCGGATGTCAAACCTATTTTAGAAATCAATGCAGAGCATGCGTTGATTAAAAAGCTGGGTGTGGATGCCGTGCACTTCAATGACCTGGCGCACATTGTGTTTGACCAAGCCCTGTTAGCCGAAGGCGGGCTGCCAGCAGACCCAGCGGCTTATGTAAAGCGGGTGAATGCTCTTTTGGTATAAGAATAGCCTGATTAGCCTGATTAGCCTGATTAGCCAGATGCCTCAGATAACCAGCCCGTTCACCCTGAGCTTGTCGAAGGGTTGATGAGGGCTTCGACAAGCTCAGTCCGAACGGTTATTTTTCAGCATCTGAGGCATCTGAGGCATCCGAGGCATCTGGCTAATCAGGAAGAATAGACTTGTAGTCCAAGTATTTACTGCTTAGTTTGCTATTTAATTTGTAGTGTATTGCTTTGCTTAGGTCGGGGTCGGACTCCCCTGTGGCAATGCATTGTGTCCATGTTTACCTTGGACGGGCGGCGGGACATATCGCTGCAAAAACTTTCGCATAAACCCATCCCGCTCTCTCTGAGTTTGTCGAACCCATATCGAACCCTTCGACAAGCTCAGGGCGAACGGAGTAAAGCGAACAGGATTGGATACGCTCCCACCGCTGCACCCTGGTCGATGTAGTAGCGAAGACACGCAGTGCGAAGTTTGTAGCGGCCTCAGTTGCTGTAATCATCAACGTGTTGGCTCTCTCCCTCAGCCCTGCGGCGCAGCAGGTCGCACGCCAGAACAACGAAACAAAGCTAGTAGCAAAGCAAAGACCTAAAACTACCAAAACAGCATCATTTACCAACGAAATATGCCAATAGTCCAAGTATTCATTGCTTAGATAGCTTTCAAATT
>JANOSN010000763.1:0-1315 GCA_031415895.1 Polaromonas sp.
ATTTGGTGAGGCTACGGTGTCATTGCCCGGCGGTTGCGCTATTGGTTCGCGCCCTGTGGACCAGCACATCAAAGGCCTGCAAGCCATGGGTGCTGAGATTGTCGTGGAGCACGGCTACATGATCGCCAAGTTGCCCAAAGGCATGAAGCGCCTGCAAGGTGCGCGTATCACTACCGACATGATTACCGTCACGGGCACCGAAAACTTCATGATGGCCGCCACTTTGGCCGAAGGCGAAACGGTGCTGGAGAACGCAGCGCAAGAACCTGAGATCACGGACTTAGCCGAAATGTTGATCAAAATGGGCGCAAAAATAGAGGGTCACGGTACCAGCAAAATTCGCATACAAGGCGTTGAAAAGTTGCACGGCTGCACGCACGCCGTAGTAGCTGATCGTATTGAATGCGGCACCTTCTTGTGTGCCGTGGCAGCTACCGGTGGTGATGTAGTGTTAAAGCATGGCCGTGTGGACCATTTGGACGCGGTAATAGACAAACTGCGTGAAGCAGGCGCTAAAGTAGAAGCGATGGTGTTAGCCGAGGGTGCGCACAGCGTGCCCGGCATTCACATCACTTCATCGGGCCGCTTGAAGGCGCAGAGCTTTCGCACGACAGAATACCCAGGCTTTCCCACCGATATGCAGGCCCAGTTTATGGCGCTGAATGTAATATCCGAAGGCTCGGCTAACGTGACAGAAACGATTTTTGAAAATCGCTTTATGCATGTGCCTGAGATGCAGCGCATGGGTGCAAAAATTCAAGCCGAAGGCAAAGTGGCTGTGATCGAAGGCGTAACCAAGCTATCAGGCGCAACTGTCATGGCCACTGACCTGCGTGCATCCGCTTCATTAGTCATCACCGGCTTGGTAGCTGACGGCGAAACCTTGATTGACCGCATCTACCACCTTGACCGTGGCTACGACCGCATGGAAGCCAAGCTGCGTGGTATTGGTGCAGATATCGAAAGAGTAACTTCATGACCCCCACGCTTGCCACTTCGTGTGCTGCGCTGCCCCCCAAGGGGACCCTCGCGCCTTGGGGCGGCCCGGCGGCGCTCGCTCGATTTGAAGGTACGTCAACATGATCACGCTCGCGTTATCAAAGGGAAGAATTTTCGAGGAAACCCTGCCGCTGCTCAGCGCCGCAGGCATTGAGGTGCTGGAAGACCCTGAAAAATCTCGCAAACTCATTTTGCCTACCAACCAAGCCGATGTGCGCATAGTGATGGTGCGCGCTAGCGATGTACCTACCTATGTGCAATACGGCGGCGCAGACCTAGGCGTGGTGGGCAAAGATACCTTGTTAGAAACTGGCCA
>JANOSN010000764.1:0-2012 GCA_031415895.1 Polaromonas sp.
CCCAGCCTGCTGGCAGAGCAGCAAATAGCGCTACGCCAGCAAAGCCTGGCCGCTGAGCGCAGCCTGCGCCAGCTGCAAACCACCCAGCGCGAACAAGTACTGACCGACCGCATGTCTACCCTGGCCGCACAGGGCCGCCAGTCGCAAGAAGAGCTTGCGCTGCAGCGCAGCCGCGTGGCCCTGGCGCAAAAGTCGGTTGCGCGCTACACCCAGCTGGCCCAAGAAGGCTTTATGTCCGACATACAGCTGCAAGCCAAGCAAGAAGAACTGATCGACGCCACCGCCCGGCTGCAAAGCCTGGAACGCAGCCGCCTGGCGCTGCAGCAAGACAGCCAAGCATTGGCAGGCGAGCGCACCGCGCTTAAAAGCCAACTGGCCAGCGACACCGCGCAAATCGAGCGCAGCCAGTCCACCCTGGCGCAGGAGTCTAGCGAAAACGCCACCCGCAAAAGCGCCGTCATTACCGCGCCGCTGTCTGCCGTGGCCAAGGCTTTTGCGCCAGCAGGTAAGGCAGGTAAGGCAGGTAAGGCAGGTAAGGCAGGCACGCTCACTTCGCCCAACTTGCCCAGCGTGCCCATGCCGCAAAGCTACCGCGTTACCGCCGTCAGCGTGCAGCCCGGCCAGGCTGTGCAAGCGGGCCAAACTATAGCCACCCTGGTACCCGTCAGCGCAGGCCAAGCCATCACCGTCGAAGCCCATCTGTTTGCCCCCAGTCGCACTGCAGGCTTTTTAAAGCCCGGCCAAACCGTGTACCTGCGTTACGCCGCCTACCCCTACCAAAAGTTTGGCCTACACACCGGCCGCATCACCAGCGTGTCAGACACCCCCTTTGCCGCCAACGAGCTACCGCCCAACCTGGCCCAGCAGCTGATGGCGCAAAACGGCAGCAACGAGGCGCTGTACCGCATCAACGTGCAGCTAGACGCACAAAGCATCACCAGCTACGGCGACGCCATCCAGCTTAAACCTGGCCTCACCCTAGAAGCCGACGTGCTGCAAGAGCGCCGCAAAGTGTGGGAATGGGCGCTAGAGCCGCTGCTGGCAGCGCGGGCGAATGCAAAAGTTTTGAACTCAGACCTGAAGCCGAACCGCGGCGGGGACAAGGTGGAGTAAAAAAGCGGCCTGCCGTCCGATACGGTAATGTTTAATTATTGGAGAGTAAAAATGAGAGTTTTGAAAACTGAAGATTGTTTTTATGTGGGTGCAGGTAATGCATCTGACACGAATAGCGGGAATTTTGGCGATGTTGGCAATATGGGCGAAAGCGCGGGTGTATCAGAAAGTGATCGTGCAAATGCCATGGCATCGTTAGCTGCCTCTGTAGCGTCTTTAGGTGGCAGAAATGCAATGCCTGGCTGCAATCCAAATGTTAGCGCTGCGCAATACAACACAATCGCTCAAGGCTGGGCTACATTGGGCACCGTAGCATCCCCATTCGCTACATTTAATCCTGTAGCACTTGGCGTTACGGTTGGCGCCGGAGTAATGGCAGGCTATAACTATTACTGCGGCTGGGATTCTAAAAACTAACATAACAACCGCTAATTCGGACGGTTAGTGATCTAACCGTCTCCTTGCATCGCTCAAAAAATCATGTACACATTTATTAACGATAAAGGTCAAGAATACGTAGCTTATGGCCTTCTTAATCATCCGGTGTTTTTACTACCATTTAGAAAAAGATACAAAAATCAAGTCATTATTACAAACACAACCGCTGTTATATTTGCATTGATTGCTAATTTTTCATATGCTTCGCATCAAATCACTGGGATATGCATTGCTTTGGCAGGCCTAGTGCAGGTGATTAATTTTAGCTACGTCATTAGTATTGGCGCACGAACTCCTGCTTTAAAAAGTACAGAGTTACAACCTGCGATTTGGCAAGCGCATGCTCATACGATGCTAACTATTGTGTATGTATTTTTAATGAGCAACACGCTAGTAAATTTATTTTTATCTTTGTGAGTATATTGATAGTGTTAAGAAAAAAAATAGTCATTACACTTTTG
>JANOSN010000765.1:0-5497 GCA_031415895.1 Polaromonas sp.
CACCGCCGTGGCGGTGGCCGTGGCGGTGGCGTTGTTGGTGAAGCTCACCGTACCGGTGATGACCGAGCCGCCTGGCGCGTTGGCCGGCAGGTCAATGGCGGTGGTGACATCGGCAAAACTGACTGTGACAGTGGCGGTGGAGTTGTTGTTACTTGGTGTCGGGTCAGTGGTGCCGGACGGTGGCGTGACGCTGGCTACGTTAACCAAATTACCACTAGCGTTATTGGCGACCGTGACCTGGAAGGTGACCGTGGCACGGGCACCGCTGGCTAAGGTACTACTGCCGCCGATGGTCGTGCCTGCACCGTTAGGTGTAGCGGTAATACCAGCGCTTGGCACAACGTTAGTAATAGTGCCCAAGCCGGGCGGCAAGGTGTCGGTCCAGCTGGCTCCAGTGATTGCACTTGGCCCGTTGTTGACGATCACTACCGTGTAGGTAAAGCTGCTGCCTGGAGTAGCGTTAACTAAGCTGGCAGTTTTGATAATGGCCAAATCGGCTACTGGACTAACAGTCAATGTTGCCGTGACTGGAGCAGAATTGGCACCCACAGATGTGGATAATGAGCCAGCAGGAATAGTATTTATGACTTGAGGCGAGCTAACGGAAGTAACCACGACCGACACCGAACAGCTTGCATTAGGAGCAATCACAGTACCAGCGGCCATGGTAACGGTACCCAGCCCAACTGTAGCCGAGGGCGCTGGACCAGAACATGTTGTGGCCACCCCAGCGGGCGATGCATTCACCAAGCCAGCCGGATAAATATCTGTAAAAGGGCTGGTAAAAGTTGCAGAAACTAAGCGGTGGGAATTAGTAAAAGTGATTACTAATAAAGACGTGCCTCCAGCGGGAATCGAAGAGGGAGAAAATGTTTTAGATACTGTGGGCAGGCTGGGTGCTACTGTATCAATGTCGCTGGCAGTACAAATTCCAGACGCACAATCTGGTGAAATATTAGTGTTAGTAACTGAGGGTGGCGGAGTTATGGATGCTGTGTTGGTGATGCTGGTTTGACCATGCGCAGCCTGTGCAAACATAATAAGCATAGCTGCGCTAACAATGCCAGTAGCTGCCTTCAATTTGCTAAGTGCTCGCACAGAACACCATTTTGTTAGGTCTAAGACCTTGAATTTCACCAACGCACTTCTCCGAATCTTATTTACACACGCCGCGGCTGAGACTATACATTTTTTAACGCTTTATGGCTATCTATAACTAAATTTCAAATACGTAAATATCGAATTGCCATGTCAATACGTGCTGGAGTTCACAGCAGACACCACATTTACGACAAATAGACACTAGAAATGTCGTCTGGACAACTTCAAGACTGCACAATATAGAAATAATTAATACTATTGTATATTATAAAAAGATAATATTACATCAAATAACCAATCAAGAGCATTGGTACCAATTTGGTGCACTAAATATTTATGTCCGTATGTTGTTAAATTACAGCAAATGTTGCGCCGCAGCAAAGACAAGGTTGCAAGCCGTGAAAGATTTCCGGCTCTCACAATAGTTGGGCGCACAATACACACTTTTGCGTGGCTTAGTAATGCGCTTTGTACGCAGAGCCGATAAATTAAAAGCAAGAGAGTGATACTTTGCAAACCTCCAAATCATCCTTAGTAGCCCTGACTGTAGGCGCCATCGGAGTTGTTTATGGTGATATAGGCACCAGCGTGTTGTATGCCATGAAAGAGATTTTTGGCTCGGGACATGTGGCATTTACGCCCGATAACATCTTTGGGATCTTGTCAGTTATATTTTGGACACTGACGGTTATCGTCTCGATAAAATACGTAGCGCTAGTGCTTAGAGCCGACAACGAAGGCGAAGGCGGCTTAGTAGCTATGTTGACCCTCGCTTCACGCGCAGTGAAAGATAAACCGATATTGCGACGCAATTTGCTCATCATCGGGATTTTTGGGACTTGCTTGTTTTACGGCGACGGAGTGATCACACCTGCGATCTCCGTTCTTGGAGCAGTCGAGGGTTTAGAAATTATCTCGCCTAAGTTTAAAACTTATGTGGTGCCGTTATCACTAGTCATATTGTTAGCGCTTTTTTCAGTGCAAAAAAGCGGCACGGCCAGGATGGGTAAATTCTTTGGCCCCATTACTTTAATTTGGTTTGCTACGCTGGCAGTGATGGGCGTAGCTCACATTGCGCAAAACCCCATGGTGCTTAAAGCACTGAGTCCGCATTACGCTGTTTTATTTATTTGGTACAACACCTATATAGCGTTCATCATTTTGGGTGCCGTTGTTCTGTGTGTCACTGGAGCCGAGGCTTTGTATGCTGATCTGGGGCATTTCGGTAAGCGCCCCATACGCGTAGCGTGGTTTAGTGTCGTAATGCCCTGCTTGACTTTGAATTACTTCGGTCAGGGTGCCCTGCTGCTGGCCAGACCAGAAACTGTCAAAAATCCCTTTTACATGATGGCACCTGATTGGTTTTTGATACCACTGGTTATCTTAGCCACGATGGCAGCAGTCATTGCTTCACAAGCACTAATATCAGGTGCCTTCTCGGTCACTAAACAAGTTGTGCAATTAGGTTTTTTACCGCGCTTGCGTATGTTGCACACTTCAACTAAAGATACCGGGCAGATATATATACCCTTCGTTAATTGGGCACTATTTACTGCCATTGCATTGGCAGTAGTAATGTTTAAGTCATCGGGCGCGTTAGCAGCAGCCTATGGCATAGCCGTATGCACTGACATGTTAATTACCACGGTGTTAACGTTCTACGTCATACGCTACAGCTGGAAATATCCGCTATGGTTGTGTGTTGCGGCAACTGGTATATTTTTCGTGATTGATCTTGCTTTTTGGTCATCTAACATGCTCAAACTGTTTGATGGTGGCTGGTTTCCATTATTAATTGGTGGTGTCATTTTCACCTTGATGTTCACATGGAAACAAGGTCGCCGCTTGATGCACGAAAAGCAAGTAGCAGAAGGCATGGAATTACCTAGCTTTTTAGAGGCGGTGTTTGTGAATCCACCAGTGCGCGTAGAAGGCACCGCAGTGTTTTTAACTGCTGACCCAGGCACAGTGCCCAATGCACTTCTACACAACCTTAAACACAATAAAGTCTTACATGCACAAAATTTGTTTGTGACGGTACGCAGCAAGGAAGTACCTTGGGTGGGCATGAACAAGCGCGTGGAGATCGAAGCACTTGGCCACGATTGCTGGCAAGTGATACTGAACTTCGGTTTTAAAAATGACCCCGATGTTCCCGCAGCTCTTAAGCAGATCACAGGACGTGGTTGCGAGCTAGACCCCATGCAAACCAGCTATTTCTTATCGCGCGATACGGTAGTGCCTACCATTGGTGGTGGCATGGCGCAGTGGCGTGAAAAACTGTTTGCACAAATGCATCACAACGCTGGAGCTGCAGCCGATTTTCTGCGGTTACCTAACAATGCCGTGGTCGAGCTGGGTTCGAAAATAGAAATCTAAATTCACATTGATGCAAAAAAGCAGCTGTAGATCAAGCTAAATTGCATCAAAGATGTGACGGGAATACGGCTTAATCCAGCAATGCAATTTTTTAAAGACCTCTCACTCTCCACGGCCACAGCAGGGTTTGTTGCTGTGCTAGTGGGGTTTACCAGTTCGGTAGCTATCGTCTTTCAGGCTGCGCAAGCATTTAACGCAACACCTGAGCAGATCACCTCGTGGATGTGGGCGCTAGGCTTAGGCATGGGTTTGTGCTCGGCACTGCCCTCGCTGTGGCTGCGCCAGCCGGTGATGGTGGCGTGGAGTACGCCGGGCGCTGCGGTGCTGGCAGTAGCAGGCGCTGGATTTAACATGAGCGATGCCGTGGGTGCATTTATGATCAGCGCGGTATTGATCACGCTGTGCGGCGTGACGGGTTTGTTTGAAAAACTCATGCACCGCATCCCAGTAGCTATTGCGTCAGCGCTGCTGGCAGGCGTGCTCGCGCGCTTTGGGTTGCAGGGGTTTGTAGCAGCGCAAACCGCGCTGCCCTTGGTGGTGCTGATGCTGGTAGCCTACTTATTGGGCAAACGATTTTTGCCACGCTATGCAGTACCCGTCACCCTACTGGTTGCCATAGTCTATGTGGTTGCGCGTGGTCAGTTCAAAGTGGAGTTGTTGCAGTTTTCGCTGGCCGTGCCGGTGTTTACTGTGCCCAGCTTTAGCCTGAGCGCCGCTGTCAGCTTGGCCTTACCTTTGTTTATCGTGACCATGGCTTCGCAAAACTTACCGGGTGTTGCAGCCATCCGCGCGGCGGGCTACGACATGCCTTTGTCTAAGATCATCAGCATGACAGGTGTAGCTACTTTTTTAATCGCTCCGTTTGGCGGCTTTGCGCTCAACCTTAGCGCTATCACCGCAGCCATTTGCATGGGTAAAGAAGCCCATCCTGACCCTGCACGGCGCTACACCGCAGCTGTGACGTGCGGTGTGATCTATATTGGCATTGGTTTATTCGGCGCCATAGTAACGACGCTGTTAGCCGCATTTCCTAAAGAGTTGATTGCTGCGATTGCTGGACTGGCTTTGTTGGGCACCATATCTGCTGGCTTAGCGTCAGCACTAAGCGATGAAAAACACCGCGAGGCTGCGATCATTACTTTTTTAGTCACGCTCAGTGGCGTAGTCATAGCCGGTGTTGGATCTGCCTTTTGGGGTGTGGTGGCAGGCACGCTAGCGCTTTTTGTGCAAAACTTGTGGCGTTCTGAATAAATTAGGCTCGCGCTGCGGGCCCACACTACATCAACGCTATGCACATCTTATTTATCACTGATCCGCTAGAGTCTTTCAAAATCTACAAAGACACCACTTTTGCCATGATGCGCGAAGCACAGCGCCGCGGCCACACGTTGTCAGCTTGCGGCCCGCAAGACATCATGTGGCAGCAGGGTAGCCCAGTCACCGCTTATGTGCGCGACATTACGCTTACGGGCCGAGCTGATGTATGGTTTACTGCCGCGCAGTCAAAACCCAATGAGCGCCCACAGGCTTTGAAAGATTTTGAGGCTGTGCTGATGCGTAAAGACCCGCCTTTTGACAGCGAATATTTTTATGCCACGCATTTGCTAGAGCAAGCCGAGCGCGAGGGAGCCAAGGTATTTAACAAGCCCCGTGCGTTACGCGATCACCCCGAAAAACTCGCCATCATGGAGTTTGCGCAATACATCAGCCCTACGCTGGTAACCCGAGATGCAGATGATGTGAAACGCTTTCACGCTGAGCACCGCGATATTATTTTGAAGCCCCTCGACGGCATGGGCGGCATGGGAATATTTCGCGTGAAAGACGACGCACTGAACCTAGGCGGCATTATTGAGACACTCAATAAAGACGGTGTGCAAACTCTGATGGTGCAAAAATTTGTACCTGAAATAACGCAAGGTGACAAGCGTGTTTTGGTAATTGGCGGTAAGCCAGTGCCGTTTAGCTTGGCGCGTATTCCACAAGGCACGGAGGTGCGGGGTAACTTGGCAGTTGG
>JANOSN010000766.1:0-4911 GCA_031415895.1 Polaromonas sp.
TCGAACTCGTCGGTGGCCGCCGACTTCCACAGTCGCAGAGTGTTGACCGTGCCGGCCAAAAACGCCCGCCAATACGGTTGGATGGACTCAAAGCCAATCCACTCCTCGCCAATGTCAAACCCGGCCGGTTGCGTTAAAAAGTCAAAACCGCTTTGAATACCGCGCGCCTTCATGTTGCCCAGCGTGTTGCTGACCAAGAGCCATATTAAAAAACCAATCGTGCCCAGTGCCACCACTTGGTAGACCACGCCACGTGCTTGTTTGCTGCGCCAAGAAAAGGCGCTGCGTTTGGGCGGCGGCATGCTGCGCGCCTCGATCATCTGGTGTGGTGTAGGGGCAGAATCTGACATAGGCAGTCTTTACAAAAAAACAAAACTACAATTGAGAAAACACAATGTAGAACGGGCCGCACCTGGTGCATTACTGCTAAGGCTGCGGCCCGTATACGATTTAAACGCTTGTGCGTTAAATCAACTGGCTAAAAATGCACAGTTAAATGTGTATTTATTAACGTACTGGTGGCGCGTACATCAAGCCACCGTTGTTCCACAGGTTGTTGCTACCACGTGGCAAGGCTAGGGCAGTTTTTGGGCCAACGTTACGCTCAAAAATCTCGCCGTAGTTGCCTACAGCTTTCACAGCGCGCACGAGCCAGTCTTTGTCCAAGCCCAGCAGCTTACCGGTGTCTTCACCGCTACCGGTTAAGCGACCAACCACGGGGTCTTTGCTGTCTTTGGCCATAGCGTCTACGTTGGCTTGGGTCACGCCATACTCTTCAGCTTCTAGCAAGCCGAAAACCACCCACTTGACGATGGCAAACCACTCGTCATCACCACGGCGCACCATGGGGCCTAGTGGCTCTTTAGAGATCAGTTCTGGCAAGATCAAATGCTCTTTCGGGTCTTTGGCTTCTTTGTTACGCACAGACGCTAGGCCCGATGCGTCGGTGGTGTAAGCCTGGCAACGGCCAGAAAAGTACGCCGCGTTGACGGCTTCTTGCTTTTCAAACACCACAGGCTTCATGTTCAGGTTATTGGCCTTGCTGTAATCGGTCAGGTTCTTTTCGGTGGTAGTGCCAGACTGCACGCACACTGTTGCATTTTTAAGCGCTTTAGCGCTTTTTACTTTACCTTTGACGGGCACCATAAAGCCTTGGCCGTCGTAGTAAGTGACTGCGGTCATGTGCAGGCCCAGTGACGCATCGCGGGTGAGGGAGAAGGTGGTGTTGCGGCTCAAAATGTCGACTTCACCAGACTGCAGGGCCGTAAAGCGCTGCTGGGCGTTCAGGGGCACCCACTTGACTTTGGTAGCGTCGCCCAAAACTGCAGCGGCAATCGCTTTGCAATGGTCTACGTCCATACCGGTCCAAGCGCCATTGCTGTCAGCGACCGAGAAGCCAGCCAAGCCAACGTTGACACCGCAAACCACTTGGCCGCGGGCTTTGATAGCGTCAACAGTTTTGCCAGCGTGAGCCGACATACCAGTCATCGTCAATGCCGCAGCGGCAATCGACAAAAGGCTGAGTTTTTTCATGTGTTTGAACATAGGGTTCTCCAAAAGTGCATATCGTGTGGATAAAGCGTTTAAAAAGTGACAAGTTCAGGCTAATAAGTTGTTTAAAAAAACTATTGCACAAAACATACCAACTGGGTGATGGTAGCGCAGCCCTGTCTTAAATGCATGCTCTACGCTGGCCTGATTGACTAGTAAAAACCCTCTGAGTTACGAGCTGAAAATACGGCGCCGTACGTTTTGCTATAAATACAATAGCTACATAAGCAGTAAATACTTGGACTCAAGGTATAAATCATGCAACATTTACACTCTGGGCATGAGTTATACCGTTTTCAATGCTTTATTCCCCGTAGTTTTGTTAATTGGCGTAGGCTGGGGTGCTGGCAAGCTGGGCTGGATCAGCAGCCATGCGGTTAAAGACTTATCCAATTTGATTTTCATGGTGGTGCTGCCTGCGCTGCTGTTTCGCACCATGTCGCAGGTGCACCCCGAGGGTGTTGACCTGCGCACCATCGCGGCTTATTTTGGTTGCCTGTGGCTGCTTTTTGGTGCAACCGTGGCCATGGTGGGCTTTACCCGCCGTGGTGCTGTGTTGGCACTGGCGGTGACTTTTAGCAATACGGTGATGATCGGTATTGCACTGATTGGCATTACCTATGGTGCGACAGGGCTGGCCGTGCTGCTGCCCATTGTGTCGCTGCACGCCTTGGTGATGCTAACGCTGGCTACTTTGGTGCTGGAGTTTGCTGTGCTGCGCGAAAACGCTGGCACACAACAAACCCCACCTGCAGTGTGGAAGACTGTACTGCAGTCTGCACGCAACGCCATTTTTCACCCCGTGCCGCTGCCCATTATTTGCGGCCTCATTTTTGCCCAAACTGGGCTGCAACTGCCCGAGGTGATTGATAAACCGCTGCAATTGGTGGGGCAATCTTTTAGCCCGCTGGCGCTGATATTGGTAGGCATTACTTTGGCCAATACGGCCATTGGTGCGCAGATGCGCACTGCGGTAGCGTTGTCATTAGCCAAAAATTTGTTGCTGCCTTTGATGGTGGCTGCTGCTGGCTGGCTGCTGGGGCTGCGCGGTTTGCCATTGATGGTGATTATTGTGACGGCGTCATTGCCCATTGGGGCCAATGTATTTTTGTTTTCGCAGCGCTATGCTGTGGCTGAAGATTTGATTACCGCCAGCGTAGCGGTATCTACGGTGCTAGCGCTGCCTACTGTGGCGCTGGCGATGTGGCTGGTGCAATATCTCTAATCTGATAAATATGACCCAAAACTTATTAGATGTAGAAGGCATAGAGCGCTGCACTATTGCAGCCGTAGCGCCGCAGCGGGTACACGCCATAGCGCAGTGGTTGCTGGCAATGGATGGTGGGTCGATGGGCCGCGCGTGTAGCGCAATGCCTTTGTCGCATGGTGCTGATAACGCTGATCCTATAGTGATTCCAGCCATCATTGCGCAGTATGCAGGCCACGGCATGCAGGCAAAATTTAGGCTGCCCGATGTGCCTGCTTTTGCGCCGTTTACAGCCCAGTTGCATGCACTGGGCTACCGGCGTGCATCGCCCACCATGATGCTAACCACCACCACAGCCGCGCTGTGTGCGGCAACTGCGCCTGCAACGGCTGCGCATGATGCTGCCTATGTGGTTCAGCAGGCCAATGAACCCGACGAAGGCTGGGTGAATGTGTTTACCAAAGGCCTAGAGCCTAGCGCGGACGACTTAGCGCGTGTTAACAACTATCGCAGAGGCACCAGCGTGGTGTTTGCCAGCTTGTGTAAAGCCAATTCGCACCAAGCCAACGATCACAACATGACTGCATTGGCAGCAGGCGCTGCCGCATTTAGCCACGGCTGGGCCTGCGTGCATGGCTTAAACACATTACCCGCCTACCGTGGACAAGGCTTAGGTTCTAGCGTGTTAGCTGCCTTAGCGCATGCCGCGCACGCACGCGGTGTGCAGCGTGTGATGCTGCAAGTGGAAGAAGACAACACCGGCGCGCAGGCCCTGTACCAGCGCTTGGGCTTTAGCACCGCGTGGAGGTATGTGTACTGGCAGTTGCCATAAGTAGGCAGCTGGTTGCAGTTTAGTTACGGCTTAAAGCAGCAGCTTAGCGCGGTGGTGTAGTTGGGCCGCTAGACGAAGCACTGCCCACCACTACCCGTGCATGCCGTGCAAAGCTAACGTACGCGCTGGCCCAGTCCAGCAGCACGACAAAGCGGTTGCGAAAACCGATTAAAAAGTAGATGTGCGCAAACAGCCAAAACAGCCATGCAAAATAACCGCTGAATTTAAAGTGGCCTAGCGGCGATGCCAGGTCTACTACCGCTGCGTTGCGGCCAATGGTGGCCAGGTTGCCATAGTCTATGTAGCGGAAAGCTTGGGTGGTTTTGCCTTGCATGCGTAGCACAATATTTTTAGCTACGCAGCGGCCATCTGCTTAGCAGCGGGTGACACACCGGGCACGCTGGTTTCTAGGCCTTGGTGATGGCTTTTAGCAGCGGCCATGTCGCCCACCACTGAAATGTTGGCAAAGCCCGGCACGCTCAGGTCGGGCTGCACCACTACACGGCCTGCGCGGTCAGTGGAGCAGCCTGTGGTAGCAGCCAACTGTTTGCCCAGCGGTGACGCAGCCACGCCCGCTGCCCACACCACAGTTTTACTTTGGATACGCAGGCTGCTGCTTATCGCGCCATCAGACCGGCTGGCCGATATGCCGTCAGCATCAACACCGCTAACTTTGCAGCCCAGCATTACTTGCACGCCTAGTTTTTCTAGCTGCTTTAGCGCCTTGACGCTCAAGTCATCAGGCATGGCCTGCAGCACGCGTAGCCCGCCTTCTACCAGCAGCACCCGCGCGCTAGACGGGTCAATGCGGCGAAATTCACCGGGCAAGGTGTGGCGCGCTATCTCAGCCAACGTACCCGCCATCTCTACGCCTGTGGGCCCCGCGCCAATCACCACAAAGGTCAGCAACGCCTCGCGCAGTGCAGGGTCGGCCTCGCGCTCTGCGGCTTCAAAGGCAAACAAAATGCGTTTGCGCAGTTCAAGCGCGTCGCCCAATGTTTTCAAGCCCGGTGCAAACTGCTCCCAGGCATCGTTGCCAAAATAGCTGTGCGTAGCACCTGCGGCAATGATCAGGTGGTCATAAGCCATAGTGTTGGCTGGGGTGCCACTGCCTTCTAATGTAATTGTCTGCGCCACTGCGTCAATAGCTGTCACATCGCCCATCAGGGTAGTGACATTGCGCTGCTTGCGAAACAAATTGCGAATCGGCGCGGCAATGGCGGGCGCGGCCAGGCCAGCAGTGGCCACTTGGTACAGCAGCGGTTGAAACAAATGGTGGTTGGTGCGATCAATCAGCGTAATGTCAACATCGGCTTTGCGC
>JANOSN010000767.1:0-5033 GCA_031415895.1 Polaromonas sp.
CTGCAGCGCACGCGACCAGGGTTTGATTTCAACATCAAAGAAATCATGAGCTTTGTACCCACCGCCACGCCACAAGATGCGCCCGTGGTGGACGCCACAGCCCGAGCGATTGCGCGCGTGTTAGGCCGAGAACCCAGCTACATCTCCAGCCCCGGCACCTACGACCAAAAACACATTGTGCGCACTGGCCATCTGAAAGACGTGATTGCCTACGGCCCCGGTATTTTAGATTTAGCGCACCAGCCTGATGAATATGTAGGTATTCAAGAGCTGGTGGACAGCGCGAAAATTATGGCGCTGGCCGCGCTGCAGCTGATGGGGCGTTAGATACCGCCGCAGTGCGTGTGCCGCGTCTGCTAGGTGCATGCCCAGAGTTGCTTAACGACTGGTCACAAAAACTCCGCTGCGTTCGTTTTTCTTATTCTTTTTTGAATCACCCCAGTTGCCGCAATCGCCGCAACTGCTGCAATTGGAGGCATAGTCTGCTGCGCTGCCAAAATCCAGGTCACAACCACCGCAGTCCAGATCGCACACCCCGGCTTGTTTAGACAGCGCCGGCCTAAATGGGCTGTGCGCACGGTGCACCTGACTGCAGCGCGCCAAGCGTTCGCGCAGCACCCCCAGCCCGTCCACCAAGCCAAAGCGCCTGATCGCCCTGTAGCCAATGCCAGAGCAACCGCAGCGCCCGGTGTGCACGCTGTAGGCACAACGAAATTGTTTGTGCGGCGATATAAATTTTTGATAACCGCGAATAGCCAGCAAGGCGAGTTGTTTCATGTTTTTATAACGATAGGGTAAACGTGCTTTAGCACGATAGTCGGGCTTGGTCTGCAGATACTGCTAAGCCAACACAGGCCTGCGCGCCAGCACATCTTGCGCAGCCGCTTCATAGGCCTGCGCTAGCCGCAGCACGCCCACATCATCTTGCGGTTTACCAATGATCTGCAGCCCCATGGGCAAGCCTGCCGCGTTAAAGCCACACGGCATGCTGATGCACGGCAGCCCGGCAAAGGTAGCGTAGATCACGCATTCCATCCAGCGGTGGTAGGTGTCCATCGTGCGCTCATCAATCTGCTGTGGCCAGCGCTGCTGCACGTCAAAGGCAAAAGTTTGCGCGCTGGGCAAGGCGATGTAATCGTACTTTTCAAACAGCGTTAAAAAGTGCTGATAAAAGCTGCTGCGCGTGGCGCTGGCGCGCATGAACTCAGCACCAGTCAGGCTTTGTGCGCTGTCATGCTCCCACAAGGCTTCGGGTTTGATGCGTTCACGGTTTTTGGCTTGCACTAAAAACGGCGCCATGCGCGATGCCACCAGCGCCTTGCGCCACACCAGCCAAGCGTCCCACACGCGCTCGGGTGCAAAGCCTAAGTTGATGGGTTCTACAGCGCAGCCTAGGCCTTGCAGACGTTGCAAACCTAGCTGACACACGTCTAGTACGCCCGGCTCCATGGCTAAGTAACCGTTTAGGTCGCCCAACCACCCAATTGTCTGCTTTTGGGGGTCAAATAGGCCAGTAGTCCAAGTATTTATTACATTGTTTGCTATAGAAAGAGGAGCGCGTACATCAAAACCCGACTGAGTTTGCAGCAGCATAGCCAGGTCCACCACGCTGCGGCCCATCGGCCCTTCGGTGCCTAGCTGGGCGGCCCACACATCCGTCACTGGCCACATGGGTACGCGGCCTTGGCTGGGGCGCATGCCAAACACATTGCACCATGCAGCGGGGTTGCGCAGGCTGCCCATAAAGTCGCTGCCGTCGGCCACGCTGAGCATGCCCGTGGCCAGCGCCGCAGCTGCACCGCCGCTAGAGCCACCAGCCGATTTAGTGATGTCATACGGATTGAGTGTTGCGCCAAACAGCTCGTTAAAAGTGTGCGAGCCTAAGCCAAACTCGGGCACATTGGTTTTACCTATTACGATGCAGCCAGCGGCCTTCATGCGCTGCACCATCAGGCCGTCTTCTTGCGGCACAAAATCGCGCATCAGCGGGCTGCCCATGGTGGTGCGCAACCCCGCGGTAGGTGCCAAGTCTTTGATGGCTTGCGGGATGCCATGCATCCAGCCCATGGATTGGCCGCCTGCCAGCAGGGCGTCATAACGGTCTGCCTGGGCCAGTAGTTCGTCTTCAGGTCGTAGGTTAACGATGGCATTAATCTGCGGATTAACCTTTTGAATACGCGCTAAATTAGCCACCATCAGCTCACGGCATGAAATCTGCTTACTATGAATACTGCTAGACAGCTGGTGCGCTGCAATATCCGTGATTGCGATAGTTGTAGGTTGCATATTTCGCGCTATATTGTCTTTTATAACCATTGTTATTAGAAAGTGTCATCATGATGAAACGCCGCTCTATTTTTACTGCCATGACAGCGACCGCTGCCTCGGTCATTGCTTTAACAGCCGCTTTGTCTGCACCTGCAGCTTTTGCGCAGGGCAAGACCCTCAAGGTTGTGCCCCATGCCAACATCACTATCTTAGACCCTATCTGGACTACGGCGTTTGTCACCCGTAACCACGGCTACATGATTTATGACACGCTGTTTGGCACCGATTTGGACGGCAAAGTTAAGCCGCAGATGGTAGACAAATGGTCGGTCAGCAAAGACAACCTGCTATGGACTTTCACCCTGCGCGACGGGCTGGAGTTTCACGATGGCAAGCCTGTTACCAGCGAAGACGTGGTGGCATCGCTTAAGCGCTGGGCCAGCCGCGACAGCTTTGGCGGTGTGATGGTCAAAGCTGTAGACACTTGGGAAACCCCCAACGCCAAAACCTTCACCATCAAGCTCAAAGCCCCGTTTGGCGTGATGCTGGAAGCGCTGGGTAAGCCCTCGTCTAACGTGCCCTTCATCATGCCCGCGCGCATAGCCGCCACGCCAGGTAGTGAGCAAATCAAAGAACACATCGGCTCAGGCCCGTTCAAATTTAACCCAGCAGACTTTAAGCCCGGCGAGCGCGTGATCTACACCAAAAACGACAAATACAAAGCCCGCACAGAGCCAGCTAACGGCACCACCGGCGGAAAAGTAGTCAACGTGGACAAGGTTGAGTGGGTCATCATCCGTGACCCGCAAACCCAGTTCAATGCACTCATCGCAGGCGAGGTAGACATCATTGAGCAGCCCGCGTTTGAGCAGTACTCATCGCTCAAAGCGCAAAAGGACGTGCAGATTTTTGACCTGTCACCGGCCGGCGCGCAGTATATTTTTCGCTTTAACCATTTGCACGCACCGTTTAACAACGTGAAAATTCGCCAAGCTGCCATGGTGGCCATGGGCCAAGAGGCTTTCCTGAAAACCCAAGTGGGCGCGCCCGGCATGTACAAGTTTTGCAAAAGCATGTACCCCTGCGGCACACCATTTGCCAGCGACAACACCGGCATCTACACCGGTATGGCTGACCCCAAAAAGGCCGCACAAATGCTCAAAGACGCAGGCTACGACGGCACCCCTGTGCTGCTGATGCGCCCGACTGATTTAGCAGCCATTGCCAAGCTGCCCCTGGTAGCCAAGCAGCAGCTAGAGGCCGCTGGCTTTAAGGTGGACATGCAGCAAATGGACTGGGCTACCCTGCTGGCACGCCGCGCTAAAAAAGACGCACCTAAAGACGGCGGTTGGAACGCCTTTATGACTGCGTGGACAGCCGGTGATATTTTGAACCCCCTGACCATGGCCATGATGAACACAGCAGGCGACAAAGGCTGGTTTGGTTGGCAAGACGACAAGCAAATTGACGACCTGAAAACCAAGTTTTCTCAGGCCAGCACGGACGATGAGAAAAAGAAAATTGCCGAGCAAATCCAACTGCGCGCTATGGAAACGGTCACCCACGTGCAACTAGGCCAATACATCAACCCCGCTGCCATACGCAAAAACGTCAGCGGTATGGTGGCCTCGGGCGCGCAGGTGTACTGGAATATGAAGAAAGACTGAACCCCGCAAAGTTCAGACATAGATGCTGCGCTTCCTTCTACAACGCCTGTTGGCCACCATTCCAGTTTTACTGGTGGTGGCCATCATCGTTTTTTTAATTTTGCGGCTTACCCCGGGTGACCCAGCCGCAGTGATAGCGGGCAACAATTCAACCAACGAAGACATTGAGCGCATCCGCGAAACGCTGGGCCTGAACAAGTCCACACTGACGCAGTTTTGGATTTGGATCACCAACGTGCTGCAGGGCGATTTTGGTTATTCATATTATTTAAACAAACCCGTCAAAGAGCTGGTGCTGCAACGCATCGAGCCCACGTTGTCTTTAGCCGCAGGCACCATCACGCTGGCAGTGCTGGTGGCGGTGCCACTGGGCACGCTGGCAGCGTGGCGCATGGGCGGATGGCTTGACAGGTTTTTAAGTGCGTTTTCAGTAGCCGGGTTTTCGGTGCCCGTGTTTGTGACGGGCTACGCACTGATTTGGCTGTTTGCGATTCAACTTAATATTTTCCCGGTGCAAGGTTACAAGCGCATTGGGCAGGGCGTGTGGCCGTGGCTGCAGCAACTGGTGCTGCCGTGGTGCACATTGGCTACTATTTATGTAGCCTTGATTGCACGCGTTACTCGGGCCAGTGTGTCAGAGGCTTTGACCGAGGACTACATTCGCACGGCGCGGGCCAAAGGCATCACCGAGTCTGCGGTGCTGCTGCGCCATGCGCTGGCCAACGCGGCAGTGCCTCTCGTTACTGTCATTGGCATTGGTGTGGCGCTGCTGATTGGTGGTGTGGTGGTGACTGAGACGGTGTATGCCATTCCCGGCCTAGGCTCGCTCACGGTGGATGCGGTGCTGAACCGCGATTTCCCTGTCATCCAGGGCTTGGTATTGCTGTTTAGCGTGGCCTATGTGGGTGTCAATTTGCTGGTTGATGTGTCGTACCTGTTTCTTGACCCGCGCATTCGGTACTAAAGATGAACGTCGTTACGTCTTTCATTTTGTCACTGGGGTCTGCTTCGCGATGGGACTGGGCAAGTCTTGTACTAGATCAGACCGGCGGTGTGCTCAGCTGCGCGGCTGTCCCCCGTGCCGGCCTAGGGCCGGCG
>JANOSN010000768.1:0-2970 GCA_031415895.1 Polaromonas sp.
GGCAATTAAACAGGAATTCGCTGAATTACAGACGTAACGCTTTAGAGATTCAGTTTTTAAAAAAATTGATTAAAAGGAAAATAAATCCAACTAAAGCAAAGAAGTTAGTGGTGTAAGCAAAAAATGAATAGAACGCTTTTAACAAAAAATCTTTTTCATTTTCATTTCTCAACTTGAAATTCAAATGTTTGATACTTGGCCCAAAATCGAACCACACTTCGTCCATCTTAAAGTCTCGAAAAATAAGTATCTTAAAAATTCCTGCGATAAGGCTAGTCACGATTGCTATCGAAAGGCAAACTACTCCAAGTGCAATAAATGCGTTCATAGAGCAGGATTTTTGCGAAATTGACTCAAGCCTTCGGCAACGTAACTCCCACCTGCCCCTGGTACTTCCCACCGCGATCTTTGTAGCTCGTCTCGCATACATCATCCGCAGAGCTTTCAAAAAACAGTACCTGCGCGCAGCCTTCGCCTGCGTAGATTTTGGCGGGCAGTGGCGTGGTGTTGGAAAACTCCAGCGTCACGTAGCCTTCCCACTCGGGCTCGAAGGGGGTGACGTTGACGATGATGCCGCAGCGGGCGTAGGTGCTTTTGCCCAGGCAAATGGTCAGCACATTGCGCGGGATGCGAAAGTACTCCATGGTGCGCGCTAGTGCAAAGCTGTTGGGCGGGATGATGCAGCTGTCGCCGCTAAAGTCAACAAAGCTTTTTTCGTCGAAGTTTTTGGGGTCTACCACGGTGCTGTGGATGTTGGTAAACACCTTGAACTCGGGCGCGCAGCGGATGTCGTAGCCGTAGCTGCTGGTGCCGTAGCTGATGATTTTTTGGGTTTTACCGTCTACCTCGCGTTGGCGGATTTGGCCGGGCTCGAAGGGGTCGATCATGCCGTGGCTGTCCACCATGCGGCGTATCCATTTGTCAGATTTGATTGTCATAGCCTGCATTGTATGCAGGGTTTACGTAGATTTTGACGCTTGAGCGTGTCAACTGCAGGCAGGCTTATGACAAGAGGGAGACTATTTATGCAGCGGGTGCGGCATCGATGCCCTCAAACACCGTGGCCATGGGCAAATTCATATCCACGCTGCGCAAATGCACGCTGCCACCTTCTGGCGCAGGAATTAGCAGCCACTGGCTGGCTTCTTGGGTACGCTGAAACAGCTCTACCGAGCGACGCACGGGGTCGATAAATAGCACTTCATCTAGTCCTGTAATCTGGCGATATTGCTCAAACTTGCGGCCTTGGTCGTATTCTGAGGTGCTAGGAGAGATGACTTCCACTACCAGTTTAGGATGTTTTTTCAAGTGACTGGCTTGCGCAGTGGCATCACGCGGGTCGCAGGTGACGAACACGTCCGGGTAACTGTAATGGCTGTTTTCGGCCAGTTCAAGCCTCATGTCGGACATGAATACACGGCATGACGTGCCGCGCAGGTGGGATTTAAGGGAGGACGCAAGGTTTAAAGATGCAGTGTTGTGCGCGTCGCTACCACCTGCCATGGCAAAAACTTCGCCATGGTAATAATCATGGCGTTCAGTTTGATCCGCCTCCCAAGCGAAATACTCGGTGGCAGTCATTAGAGTAGGTTTTACTAAAGCGGCGTTCATAAACTGTAGTGTATGTCAAGGCGATTTATAAAACAAACATCAGGCCGCTAGCGCTTCTAGCAGCTCGGTTTCAAACTCAATTTGCTTTTTGTTGTGCTGCAAGTCAGCCCCGTCGATGAGGAAGGTGTCTTCTACGCGCTCACCCAGGGTGCTGATTTTGGCCAGCTGCAGGTTGACGTTATGGTGCGCCATGACGCGGGCTATGGAGTACAGCAGGCCTACACGGTCGCTGGCGCTGACGCTCAAAATCCAGCGCTGCGCCTTCTCGTCGGGCCGCAGGTCCACGCGGGGCTGAAACGGAAAGCTTTTAACCCGGCGCGACTGGCGGGCGCGGGTGGGTGCGGGCAGCTCGCTTAGCACACCGTCTACCGGCGTGAGGGTGCGGGCCAGCTCGGCTTCGACCATGCTCATGGTCTCGCGGTAGTGGTCTTGCAACGGGGTGACGATCTGGAAGGTATCTAGTGCGTAGCCGTTGTTGGCGGTGTGCACCTTGGCGTCCAAAATGCTCAAACCGTTTTGGTCGAAAAAGCCGCAAATACGGGCGAACAGATCGGGTTGATCGGGCGTGTAGACCAGCACTTGCATGCCTTCGCCGATGGGCGACAGTCGGGCGCGCACGATGGCGGTTGGCTGCGTGGCCGCAGGCACTGTATCAAGTGCTACAACACGTGCTGATGGCTCTTTAAGGCTGTTTTGGGAGTCTTTTTGGCCTGTAGTCCAAGTATTTACTGCTTTTGTTGCTATTTTTTTAATAGCATTCTGTTGCAACGACAAATGGCGCGATAACTGGCGCGCATGCCAAGCCAAGTCACTAGCGTCGTGCCGCATAAAGTAGCCTACATCTAGCGTGGCCCACAGCGCCTTGTGCGCCTCATGCGGCAGCGCGTACAGCGCCAGGGTTTGCAGCGCCTCGCGTTTGCGGGCTTCTACCATGGCGTCGGCATCGGGCGCACGGCCGCCCAGGGCGCGAATGGTGAAGCGGTACAGGTCTTCTAGCAGCTTGCCTTTCCAGGCGTTCCATACTTTGGGTGACGTGCCGCGAATGTCGGCCACGGTAAACAAATACAACGCCGTTAAATTACGCTCATTGCCCACGCGCTTGGCAAATGCAGCAATGACATCCGGGTCACTCAGGTCTTGTTTTTGGGCAATGCTGCTCATCGTCAGGTGCTGGGCTACGACAAATTCAATCAGCGCAGCGTCTTCTTTGTCAATGCCGTGCTGGCGGCAAAACACACGCACGTCTTTGGCACCCAGCTCAGAATGATCGCCACCCCGGCCTTTGGCGATGTCGTGAAACAGCGCCGCAGCGTACAAAATCCACGGCTTGTCCCAGCCACTGGCCAGCTGGCTGCAAAA
>JANOSN010000769.1:0-1889 GCA_031415895.1 Polaromonas sp.
TTTGGTGAACTTCTCGACATAGTCGGCGTTCACGCGGGCACCACGGTCTAGCTGCTTGCGGGTAGCTTCGTCCAGGTCAGACGCAAACTGCGCAAACGCAGCCAGTTCACGGTACTGGGCCAAGTCGGTACGGATACCACCAGACAGGTTTTTGATCAGCTTGGTTTGCGCTGCGCTACCTACGCGGGACACCGAAATGCCGGCGTTGATAGCAGGGCGGATGCCAGCGTTGAACAATGAGGTTTCCAAGAAGATCTGGCCGTCGGTGATCGAGATCACGTTGGTGGGCACGAAAGCAGACACGTCACCGGCTTGGGTCTCAATGATCGGCAATGCGGTCAGTGAGCCAGTTTTGCCTTTGATGGCGCCTTTGGTGAACTTCTCGACATAGTCGGCGTTCACGCGGGCAGCGCGCTCTAGCAAACGGCTGTGTAGGTAGAACACGTCGCCAGGGTAAGCTTCGCGGCCTGGTGGACGGCGCAATAGCAACGACACTTGGCGATATGCCACAGCTTGCTTTGACAAATCGTCATACACGATCAGCGCGTCTTCGCCGCGATCGCGAAAGTACTCGCCCATCGTGCAACCAGAGTAGGCTGATACGAACTGCATTGCAGCCGACTCAGAGGCGGTAGCAGCCACCACGATGGTGTATTCCATCGCGCCAGCTTGCTCAAGTGCGCGCACAACGTTCTTCACTGAAGATGCTTTTTGACCAATAGCCACGTACACACAGGTAACGTCTTGGCCTTTTTGGTTAATGATGGCGTCAATCGCTACGGCTGTTTTGCCGGTCTGGCGGTCACCAATGATCAGCTCGCGCTGACCGCGACCGACTGGCACCATCGAGTCGATGGATTTGAGGCCGGTTTGCAATGGCTGACTGACAGATTGACGCGCGATCACGCCAGGCGCAACCTTTTCAATCACGTCGGTCATTTTAGCGTTGATGGGGCCTTTGCCGTCGATAGGCTGACCCAGAGCGTTGACCACACGGCCTTTGAGCTCGGGGCCTACTGGCACCTCTAGAATGCGGCCCGTACATTTGACGGTATCGCCTTCAGAGATGTGCTCGTAAGCGCCCAAAATCACGGAACCAACAGAGTCGCGCTCCAGGTTCAGCGCCAGGCCAAAGCTGGGCTGACCGTTTGCGTCGGCTGGGAATTCAAGCATCTCGCCCTGCATCACGTTAGACAGGCCGTGGATGCGGCAAATACCGTCGGTCACGGACACTACGGTGCCTTGGTTACGGATGTCGGCGGCGCCAGACAAGCCTTCGATACGGCTTTTCAGCAGTTCGGAAATTTCTGCGGGATTGAGTTGCATGGCTCGTTCCTTCTATAAGTTAATGTTGCTCTGAGCGGCGCTGATTGGCTAAACACAAGGTTTAGGCGGTCAGAGCAACTTTCATTTGATCTAAACGGGCTTTGACCGAGGTGTCCAGCACTTCGTCACCCACCACGACACGAATGCCACCAATGAGCTCAGGCTCAATGGCTACCGTCAGGTTCAGCTTGCGGCCAAAACGCTTTTCTAGCAAGGTAGACACATCTGCCAGAGCCGCACCGTCGATAGCGAAAGCGCTGTAGACGATAGCATCTGCCGTGCCGCCTTGGGCATTTTTCAATGCACGAAACTGCACAGCGATCTCGGGCAGCGCATTAACGCGGCCGTTGTCGATGACGGTTTCTAAAAAGTTTTTACCTTGCATTGGCAAGCTCACCTTGGCCACTGACGACAATAGCTCCAGCACTTGGGCTGCACTGGCGTTAGGGTTGCTGGCAAACTGCTGCAGCTGCGGGTTCGCGGCCACGGCGGTGACGGCATCTAGCCACACTGCCGTGCCTGCCAAGTCTGACTTGGCGGCTTTGAACAACGCTTCAGCGTAA
>JANOSN010000770.1:0-10337 GCA_031415895.1 Polaromonas sp.
CAACACTGGTTTTGGTATCAGCCAAGTAGGCAACCAACAAATTGATCCAGCTACAGGTTTACCAGTTATCTGTAATAGTGCAGTGAACCCAATAGCAGCACCAGCTACAGATATCGAGAGAAAAACTGTATTTGCCCGTGCAAGCTACAAAGCTACCGATGCGCTGACACTAGAAGGCGAACTGCAGCGTATTACTGGCACTGATCCAGGCAATTCGATCAAGTTGGGCGCTAAATTTGCAGCCACTGATACATTGAGCTTTATGGGTGAAGTGCAACGTGAGTCCACTGACACAGACAACACACTCTACCGTTTAGGTGCTGATTGGCGAGTGGCAGACAAGACACGCGTTTATTCACGTTACGAGAATAGTCGCCAGTATGGTGGTGCTTATGGCTTGGCTACTGGCCCGCTTACTAAGGCATTTGCGCTTGGTATTGACACACAGTACATGCAAGATGGGTCGCTGTACAGCGAGTATCGTTTGAATGATTCTGCCTCTGGTAAATCAGTGCAAAACGCTATTGGTTTGCGCAACGGCTGGAACGTTGCAGAGGGCTTGCGCCTCATCACCAATATTGAGCGTCTCAACAGTACTGCTGGAAATGCAACTTCTGCTGGCGTCGGTGTTGAGTACACCGCTAGTGAGCTGTGGAAAGGCTCTGGTCGCGTAGAGTGGCGCGAAGATGCAAACAATACTAACTGGCTGGTAACGGCCGGTATTGCGCGCAAACTGGACCGCAACTGGACTTTTGTGGGTCGTGAATACTTTAACTTTATCAACCCTGAAGACGGTAGTAAAGACACTCGCCAAAATAGATTGCAGCTAGGTTTTGCTTACCGTCCAGTGGACAACAATAAGTTTGACGCCTTGGGCTTGTATGAGCGCAAGACTGAAGACAAGCCAGATTTTCAGAACTCCACAAACATTGTGAGTTTGCGTGCAAACTACCATCCATCTCGTCCTTGGTTTATCTCCGGTCGGTTTGCGACTAAGCGAGTCAATGAGCTGTTAAACGGCACAGTCAATGACTCTTACAACGCTTCGCTAATAGGCGGGCGTGTTACGTATGACATTACCAATCGCTGGTCTGTGGGCGGTATCACAACCATGCTTGTTGGCAAAGGCGGAGCGCGTCAGCATGCCTACGGTGTAGAAGTGGGTTATACCGTAGTTGATAACTTATTGATGACCTTAGGCTACAACTGGCGCGGTTTCCGTGATGATGATCTGACTGGCAGCGACTACACCAACCGTGGTTGGGTACTTGGTTTGCGCTATAAGTTTGATGAAGATTTATTTAAAGGCGGCGATGCGAAAGTTAATCGTGCCCTAAGCCCAACTGCATCACCGGCCATAGGCACAGGTGCAGCACCGGTTACACCATGATGAGGTTCGCCATGCGATATATATATACATTAATTTTGCCTGTTGCCTTGCTAGGTTGCGCAAGCCAAGGCGGCAACTCTGGCTCTGCCAAAAACGAAGGCCCTGGTGCAGCTGCACAGTCAACGGGTCTAAACGCCCAGCAAGACCGTGTTACTTACAACAATGTATTTGCAGATCGTAAAAACATTGACGCCATGCAAGATCGTTTGCGTAAGCTCAATGAAGCTGGCGTGCCGCAAAACAATTACTCGCTGGCTAAAGCGCAATGCTGGTTAGACACTGCTAAAACCCAATACCACGAGAACGACCGCACTGGCTATATTGAAGAGTCGATGACCGAATCGCAAAAGATCATCCAAGCTCTAGAAGCTAATAAGGTTGCTAAGGTTGGCTATGAGACACCGCTAGTTGCTCGCAGCACACGTTTGCGTGACGACCTGTGGGCTGAGTTGTCCAAATTCAAAAGCAACGACAGCACCATGGTGTGCAATGCACGCACTGTGGCCTGTGCTGAAGTTCGCTTAGTGCGTGCTGGCCATGCCGAAGAGCAAACTGGCTGGCGCGCTGCTACACCACATGTGATGATGGTGGAAGACGGTATTCGCCGTGCAGGTCAAGAAGCTGCTGCTTGTGCAGCGCCTGTAGTGGCACGCGCAGCACCTGCACCTGCAGCTTCAGTAGCTCCCGCAGCTGCACCAGCCGTAGCCCCTGCACCGGCTGCTGTTAAAACCAAAGAAACATTTGTATTGCTAGGCGATACGTTGTTTAAGTTCGATAAGTCTGGTCGCGATGAAATGCTGCCGGGCGGCAAAGAACGCGTTGCTCAAATTGCTGACCGTCTCAAGCGCTATCAATCTATTGATGGCCTATCAGTGACAGGGCATACAGACCGCTTAGGCAGCGATCAGTACAACGATCCGTTGTCTGCTCGCCGTGCAAGCACCGTGTTGGCAATGCTCGAAAACATGGGCGTAAAATCTGCCAAAACCAGTGCTTCTGGCAAAGGTAAACGAGAGCCAGTCACCACTTCATGCGCAAGCCTTCCCCGCGCTAAGTTGATTGATTGCTTGCAGCCCGATCGTCGAGTGGCGATTGAAGTGACAGGTGTCGTGAAACAGTAAATGCTTCACTCAGCATTCAATAAAAAAGGCTCCTCGGAGCCTTTTTTATGGATCAAGCCCGGTCGATAGTATGATGCGAGATTGATAGTGTTTTGTGCAAAACTGCTCAAGCCGTAGATCAAAAACAATTAATCAGGCAGCACAGCCGTAACTTCAATCTCCACTTTGGCGCGCGTTTCCATTAGCCCGGAAACTTCTAAGCAGCTCATGGCAGGAAAGTTTTTGCCCATGACCTCGCGGTACACAGCACCCAGCTCAGCCAAGCGCGTGTTGTATTCGTTGCGGTCTAAAACGTACCAGGTCATACGCACCATGTGCGCAGGCTGGGCACCGCCAGCATGCAGTATCGCCAAAACATTGCGCAGGGTTTGGCGGCACTGGGCAATGAAGTCATCGCTTTCAAAATGCTGCTGCGCGTTCCAGCCAATTTGCCCACCTACAAATATCATGGTGCCGCGTGCGGCTATGCCGTTTGCATAACCTTTAGGCAGTGCCCAGTCGGGTGGCTGAAGTCTTTGAAATGGAAATGGTGCGGGCATAGTGATTGAGGTGGTTCAGGTGATGTACAAGAGCGAAGGCAAGCTAATGGTGCTAAGCAGATTGCCGCAATTTAAATCGCTGCAACTTACCCGTTTCGGTACGAGGTAATGCAGATAAGAATTCAATTTCGCGCGGATATTTATAAGGCGCTAATTGCGCTTTGACATGGTCTTGCAGCGTGCGTACCATGGCAGGATTGCCGACAAAACCAGCACGCAGTACACAAAACGCTTTCACAATCATGCCGCGCTCGTCGTCTGGTTGGCCCACCACGCCGCACTCGGCTACAGCGGGGTGTTTGAGTAAACAATCTTCCACCTCAGGCCCACCAATGTTGTAGCCTGCGCTGATGATCATGTCGTCAGCGCGGGCTTGGTAAAAAAAGTAACCGGCTTCGTCTTGCAAGAACGCATCGCCTGGGTAGTTCCAACCGTCTTTCACATAATTGCTTTGGCGTGGGTCGTCTAAATATTTGCAGCTGGTGGGGCCGATCACGGCCAGCTTGCCTACGGTGCCGCGCGGTAGTTCGCACCCATCGTCACCCACCACCTTGGCGCTGTAGCCGGGCACTACTTTGCCAATCGGCGTGCCTGGCAGGCCTAGTTGGCTTAACGTGCCGCGCTGGGCAGCAGCCTGCACGCCAGGCGACGAGATGAAGATATGAAATAGCTCGGTGGCGCCAATACCGTCCAGCATGTGCAGCCCGGTAGACGCATGCCAAAGGATGCGTGTAGCGTCAGGCAGGCCTTCACCTGCGCTCACACTGGTGCGCAGGGTGGGCAGGCCCTTGGCTTGCGCAAACGCAGCCATTTGGCGGTAAAAGGTAGGCGCGGTGTAGCAGATGGTGGCGCCTATGGTGTTGATGGTGTCCACCATGCCCTCGGGCGTATAAGGCGCATCTGGAAAATACACTGAACAACCAGCCCACATCGGAAAAATCAACAGCCCCCCTAAACCAAAAGTAAAGGCCAGTGGCGGTGAGCCAATCACAATATCGCTAAACTGAGCTTGCAGCACATGGCGCGGCCAAGCCTCGCATGCGGCCAAAATATCACGGTGCGTGTGCACGGCGGCTTTAGGCTTACCCGTAGTACCAGAAGTAAAGGCCATCATCGCAGGGTCATCCGCGCTGGTGGCACAGGCGGTGAACACACCAGACTTTTGCGCAGCGCGCGCAGACAAACCGTGGGGGTTGTCTAACTGATTAAACGCAATGATCGTGTGCAGTGGGTTGTGCAGTGGGCTATGCAACGAAGGTTCAGTAGAGTGCGCGGAGTAAGGCGTGATGTAAGGCGTGGTGTGAGGCGCAGTGAAATTTGCGATAGAAGGCGATGGGTCATGCGCAGACTGCCTTGCTAGCTCCAGCTCATCTAGTAATCTATAGTCGCACAATGCCACACTGGGTTGTGCTTTGTCGATGATCTCGCCCAGCTCTTTGGCCCGTAGCAGTGGCATGGTGGCGACAGCAATCAAGCCTGCTTTGACCACTGCCAACCATGCCAGCGCCATGCCTATTGAGTTACCACCACGCAGCAGAACACGGTTGCCGGGCACAAGGCGGCAGTCTTCAGTCAGCACCTGTGCGATACGGTTCACACGCTCGAGCGCATCGGCATAGGTCAGCGTGATGTGGTCAGCGCGCAGCATGGTATGGTGCGCCCACCCCTTGTGGCTAACAGCTTTGTCTAGCAGCTCGACCACCAAGTTAGCTGAGTCTGCGATGTGCAATTCAGGCAAGTCATATCGCGTTTGCGCACGCTGCGCCATGGGCGGCAAGCGGTTAATGACAAAGCGGTCAATATGCGCTGAAGGGGTGGTCATGCTGCACCTGATAAAACCGATTTACCTAAGATCAATTGCTGCACCTCGGTAGCACCTTCGTAGATGCGCAGGGCACGGATATCGCGGTACAGGCTCTCAACCCGGCTGCCCACCTTCACGCCCATGCCGCCGTGCATTTGCACAGCCATGTCAATCACCTTGCTAGCGTTCTCGGTAGCGGTCATCTTGGCGGCGGCCGCTGCTGCGGTGTACTGCGCGCGGGTGGCAGTGCCTGCGGGCAGGGCGATGTCGCGCATCCACGCTGCCCGGTAGGTCAGCAATGCACCAGCGTCGATCAGCGCCACCATCTCGCCCAGCTTGGCCTGCGTGAGCTGAAAGTCTGCCAGGCTGTGGCCAAACATTTGGCGCTGCTGCGCGTAGTGCACCGCCTCAGCCAACGCGCGGCGTGCAAAACCTAAAGCGGCTGCGGCCACTGATGCACGAAAAATATCTAGCGTTTGCATGGCCAGTTTAAAGCCCGCGTTTTCTTCGCCCAGCAAGTGGGCGGCGGGCACAGTGCAGCAGTCAAACTTTAAGGTAGCCAAAGGGTGTGGTGCCATCACCTCAATGTGCTCGCTGCTGTCTAAACCTGCAGTGTCAGCATCCATCACAAAAGCGCTGATACCACGCGTGCCCAGCTCAGGCTCGGTCTTGGCAAACACTACATAGAAATCTGCAATACCACCATTGCTGATCCAGGTCTTAGAACCTGTGATTTGGTAATCATTTTGGTCAGTAGTCCAAGCATTTACTGCTTTAACAGCTATAGTTTTTATAGCGGCTACGTCGCTGCCTGCATCGGGCTCAGACAATGCAAACGCAGCTATCTTGTCGCCCCGTGCTACGGCAGGCAGGTACTTGGCTTGCACCTGGGGTGACCCTGCCAAGGTAATGGCCCCACTGCCCAGGCCCTGCATGGCAAATGCAAAATCTGCCAGCGGTGAATGAAAAGCCAAGTTCTCGCGCAAGATCACCAAAGCGCGCGAGTCAAGTTGCTCTAGTGCGCCGCCGTGCGCAGCAGGAACGCAGTAGCGCAGCCATTGGTTAGCGCCTAAGTGCTTCACCCATGCTTTGCACGCAGCGCGGTCATCAGTTTCGTCAATGTGCTGCTTGGGCAACCAGTCAGCCAAACAGTTGCCAATCTCGCGGTGCACGGTGTCAAAAAACGGTAGTGACAAATGGGCCGTGCTGGCGCGGTGAATGGGTGCAGGTGCGGTTGCAGATTTGACTGCAGGCACGGACTTCAATGAGAGGGCAGCGTTAGACGACATAGATCAATCCCCTTGGAACACAGGTTTTTGTTTAGACGCAAACGCTTCATACGCGCGCTTAAAGTCGTTGGTCTGCATGCAAATCGCCTGCGCCTGCGCCTCGGCTTCAATGGCTTGGTCAATCGTCATGGCCCACTCTTGGTGGAGCATGGTTTTGGTCATGCTGTGCGCAAAGCTGGGGCCATCGGCCAGGTCTTGTGCCATGGCTTGGGCTTTGGGCAGCACATCAGCGCTGTCGTACAGTGCGTTGAAAAATCCCCAGTTCAAGCCTTCTTCCGCTGTCATGGCGCGTCCGGTAAACAATAGCTCTGCCGCGCGGCCTTGGCCGATCAAGCGCGGTAGTAGTGCGCACGCACCCATGTCGGCACCGGCCAAGCCTACGCGCGTGAAAAGGTAAGCCGTCTTCGCACCCGGCGTGCCCAGCCGCATGTCAGCGGCCAGTGCAATCATCGCGCCTGCACCTGCGCAAATGCCGTCGATAGCGGCTATCACCGGTTGGGGGCAGGCTTTAATAGCCTTGACCAAATCTCCCGTCATGCGGGTGAACTCCAGCATCTCGGGCATGCTCATGGTGGTCAGTGGGCCGATGATCTCGTGCACGTCACCACCACTGCAAAAGTTGCCACCCGCACCGGTGATGACCACTGCTTTTACATCAGTGGCGTAGCGCAGCGCGCTAAACAAATCGCGCAGCTCGGCATAGCTGTCAAAAGTGAGCGGGTTTTTGCGCTCAGGGCGGTTGAGCGTGACGGTGGCCACGCCTGCACTATAGGCATAGGCAAAGTGCGTGGCGCTGTAGGCTGCGCGCGGTGCAAACTGTGCACGCATGGGGTTGTTGGGGGTGATGTAGTGCTTCATAAATTCAATGGGCTTAGATGGCGTGGCATAGAGCAAGGTCTAACTAGCTGATAGCAGAGTTTTCAGTCAGCTCTATGCTGCTGGCGGTATGTTTTACGCGGCCCAGTAGCTTGTGCAAGCTGGCCATGTCTTTGTCAGACAAATCGCCAAAGGCCTGCACGATCCAGCCCTCGTGCGCGCGCGCCATATCGGCAAAGCTGGCACGCCCCGCAGCGGTTAAGCGCACTAAAAATGCACGGCGGTCGCCTTCTACAGATAAACGTTCTACCAAGCCCTCGGTCACCAGCTGGTCGGTAATGCCGGTCACGTTGCCGCCGGTCACCATCATGCGGCGCGACAGCTCGTTCATCTTGAGGCCTTGTGGCGCGCGCTCTAGCTGCGCCATCAAATCAAAGCGCGGCAGCGTGGTGTCAAACTGCTCGCGCAATGCCGTGCGCACCTCGCGCTCGATCAGCTGCGTGCAGGTGAGCAGGCGCAGCCACAGGCGCAGTGCAGCGGCGTGGTCGGCATGGGCGCGGGCTTCAATGTCCATAGTGTTGAGATAAGTTAGTTACTATTAATTTAATAGCTGCTTGAGCAGTAAATACTTGGACTACACGGTGTTTTTCTTAGAAATTTCACGGTACAGCTGGTCGCGACCGCTCTCATACGGTTTGGGCCACACTACGTCGCGGCTTTGCAGCTTGGCTGCTTCATGCAGCGTCCACGCAGGGTCAGCCAGGTGCGGGCGGGCCACGGCGCACAAGTCAGCGCGGCCTGCGGCAATGATGCTGTTGGCTTGGTCTGCCTCGCTGATCGCCCCCACGGCTATGGTGCGAATGCCCGCCTCGTTGCGTATGCGGTCGGCAAACGGCGTTTGGTACATGCGGCCATACACCGGCTTGGCAGCGCGCGTGGTTTGGCCGCTGGACACGTCGATAAAATCTGCGCCTCTAGCTTTAAACAGCTTGGCAATGTCTATCGCATCGTCGTCGGTGTTGCCGCCGGGTGCCCAGTCGTGCGCTGATATGCGCACGCTGATGGGCTTGTCTGCTGGCCACACAGCGCGAATGGCGCTGAACACTTCTAACGGGTAACGGCAGCGGTTACTTAAGCTGCCGCCGTAATCGTCAGTGCGCACATTGGTTAGCGGGCAAATAAAACTAGACAGCAAATAACCGTGGGCGCAGTGCAGCTCAAGCCAGTCTACGCCTGCAGCTGCGGCGCGCTGCGTGCTGGCAACGAAGGCAGCGGTCATCGCGTCCATGTCAGCGCGGGTCATGGCGCGGGGTGTTTGGTTTTGCTCGCCATAGGGCACGGCGCTGGCGGCTATCAGCGGCCAGTTGGGTGCATCGCCGGGCTGGCCAGTGGCTGATGCCAATGGCTCGTCGGTTACTTCCCAGCCCAGCTGAGTGGAGCCTTTGGGGCCGCTGTGGCCCAGTTGCAAACCTAGCTTGGCGTTACTGCTGTGCACAAAGCGCACCACGCGCTCTAGCGCGGCCTGCTGTGCGTCGGTGGCCAGCACGGTGCAGCCGGGGGTGATGCGGCCATCGTGCGTGGGCGATGTCATCTCCACCATCACCAGCGCAGCGCCGCCCAGCGCGCGTGCGCCCAGGTGCACTAGGTGAAAGTCTTGCATCACGCCGTCCACCGCGCTGTAGGTGGCCATGGGCGATACGATGATGCGGTTTTTAAGCGTCACACCGCGCACCGTCAGCGGCGTGAGCATGGGCAGCACTGCGCGTGGTTTAGAACGAGTCGATTTCTCCGTTCGGGCTGAGCTTGTCGAAGTCTTTGTGAACCCTAGGGCAAGCTCAGGCTGAACGGGATGGTTTGCCAACCACGTCTCATACCCCTGCAGCCAAGCCGCATCGCGCACGCGCAGGTTCTCGTGGCTAATGCGCTGGCTGCGGGTTAGCAGGCTGTAGTAAAACTGCTCGGCCTCCATGCCGCTGTAACGGTCTACGTTTTCAAACCATTCGGTTGAATTGCGCGCTGCGTTTTGAATTTTCAGCACTTCCACACTGCGCCGCGCTTCATACGCTTGCAGCACCTCGTCCATCACAGTACTATCAATTTCATAGCTGCTTGAGCAGTAAATACTTGGACTACCGGCAGATTTGATGGGTAAATAAGGCTTTAAAACCGGTTTAAACGTGTTGGCCAAGTCAATGGCATCTTCCAAAGCCAGCTTGGTACCCGACCCAATAGAAAAGTGCGCTGTGTGCGCTGCGTCGCCCATTAAAACAATCGGCACGGTCTTGCCGTTGATTAGCTCGCGGTGCACCCAGTGCTTGCACATCACACGCGGAAAGCGTATCCAGTTGGCCGACCCGCGAAGGTGCGCCGCATTGGTCATCAGCGCATTGCCATCCAGATATTTGGCAAATAGTTTTTCACAAAACGCCGTGGCCTCGTCTTGGCTCATAGCGTCCAGCCCATGCGCTTGCCACACGGCCTCGGGCGTTTCTACAAATAACGTTGAGGTGTCTTCGTTAAATTTATACGCATGCACCGCAAACCAGCCGTGCTCGGTTTGTTCAAAGCAAAAGGTAAATGCATCAAACGTTTTCTTTGTGCCCAGCCACACAAAGCGGCATTGGCGCAGGTCTACATCAGGCTCATACGTGGCGGCATAGCGCGTGCGAATGCGGCTGTTCAGCCCGTCACCGGCTATCACCAAATCAGCGTGGTACTGCGCCGCCAGCGCTTGGTCGTCATCGCAGTCCACTTCAAACACCAGCTCCACACCCAGCTGCTGGCAGCGCTCTTGCAAAATGTTCAGCAGGTGTTTGCGCCCAATACCGCCAAATCCGTGGCCGGTAGAGCGAATAGCTTTAACTTTAAAAAACAGCTCAATATCGTCCCAGTGGTTCAGCGCATCGCCTATCAGCTGGCCCGTCACTGGGTCGGCTAAGCGCAAATTACCCAAGGTTTGGTCGCTTAGCACCACGCCCCAGCCAAAGGTATCAAACGGCTTGTTGCGCTCTACCACCACCACGCGCATGCCTGGTTGCTGCTGCTTCATCAGCAATGCAAAATACAAACCCGCTGGCCCACCACCAATGCATAAAATAGTCATGCATTTACTTTAAACTTAAACTATTGAAAGGTCAATGGATGACTTGCAAACCCATTGGCTTTGTCCATGGACAACCTTAAATTGCCCTTCTGCAATGGCCAAGCTCGCCGTTGACCTACAAAAGCATAAAAACAACAACGCCGTCATTTAGCCTGACTACAATGACTAGCAAATTAATGCACAAACCACATAAGGTAACAACATCATGGGTTGGCTTTCAAATATGTTCAAAGAAGCTGCAGCGGTAGAAGAGCCATCGCACAGCACCGGTTTTC
>JANOSN010000771.1:0-5115 GCA_031415895.1 Polaromonas sp.
CCAACTAGGCTACAGCACACGCACCCCACCGCCCATGAAAAAACCTCTGCCCCAGCACAGCACTCCCGCCATCCAGGTGATGGAGCGCATGTTCAGCCTGATCGACGTGCTGGCCTCGCGCGAAGAAGCCATTTCGCTCAAAGAAATCAGCGCAAAAACCGGCCTGCACCCGTCCACCGCCCACCGCATTTTGAACGATCTGACCATAGGCCGCTATGGTGACCGCCCCGAGGCAGGCAGCTACCGCCTGGGCATGCGCCTGCTAGAGCTGGGCAATATGGTCAAGGCCCGCCTAGACGTGCGCGACGCGGCGCTGGCCCCCATGCGCGAGCTGCACAAACTAACCCAGCAGCCGGTCAACTTGTCGATGCGCCAAGGCGATGAGATTGTGTATGTAGAGCGCGCCTTCAGCGAGCGCAGTGGCATGCAAGTGGTACGCGCCATCGGTGGCCGCGCGCCGCTGCACCTCACGTCGACTGGCAAGCTGTTTTTAGCCGCAGACGACATTACCCGCCTGCGCGCCTATGCTGCCCGCACCGGCCTAGCAGGCCACACCAAAAACTCGATTACCCAGCTGGCCATTTTGGAGCGCGAGCTGTCCAAAGCGCGTCAATACGGCGTAGCACGCGACAACGAAGAGCTGGAACTGGGCGTGCGCTGCATGGCGGTGGGTATTTATGACGACAGCGCCAAGCTGGTGGCAGGCTTGTCGATATCTGCGCCTGCAGACCGTTTGGATGAAAGCTGGCTGCCCAAACTGCAGGCTACGGCGGTTGAAATTTCTAGTGCGCTAGGGTTTAGAGCGGTACCTGCACAGAGCTGATCTGTGCTGCGGTAGATATCGCTTAAAAAGCACTTTTAGTAATGAAAAGTGCTTGTAGTCCAAGTATTTACTGCTCAGACAGCTATTATATTTGTAGCTGTTTGGTTTTGTTTACGTCTTTTTAGCTCCCCCTTGGCAATGCGTTAGCTCGTTGTTTAGCCATGGCGGGCGGCGGGACATATCGATGCACCCTGGTCGATGCTGTGAAGACACGCGGTGGTGAGCTTGTGGTTACATCAACCCAAGCTGCAATCTGCGCGTATGACTCCCGGCCGACTACAAGCGGGCTGATGTGGCTTGCCCCTGTGACAACCAATCAAGGGCCGCAGGTCCGGTTGGCATAGGGGTAAGCTACATCGGCGCGCGTCCCGGTACAACTAACAAGGCAACAAAACACAAACAAAGCACTAAAAACAGTGCTATTACCAATAGAAAGTGCTCATAGTCCAAGTATTTATTGATGAACTAGCTATTATTATGATAGCAAATAGTAAATCACTACAGACAATCTCTGTTGCCCATCACCTAGAAACTTGCTAGGCTACAAGGTATAAGTTTTACCATCCAATTAAATTCTTTAAGGACACCACACCATGGCCATCTCTGTTGACATTGATTTATCGTACGAATTTGAAGTTAAGGCCAAAGCGGCTGACGTGTTTGCGGTGCTGTCTGACGTGCCCACCTCGGTCAGCCACTTTCCTAAAGTAGAAAAACTTACCGACATGGGTGACGGTGTGTACAAATGGGAGATGGAAAAAGTAGGCACAGCGCAGGTCAACATTCAAACCGTCTACGCCAGCAAATACAAAAGCGACAAAGCCAAAGGCACTGTGGTGTGGACACCTGTGAAGGGCGTGGGCAACGCGCAAGTAGGTGGCAACTGGAAAGTAGTGGATAACAAAAAATCTACTGCCGTAACGCTGGCCATTAAAGGTGTTGTGGACGTACCCCTGCCCGGCTTGATGAAAATGATTGTCGGCCCGGTGGTGGAAGGCGAGTTTGAAAAACTGGTGGACAAATACATCGCCAACTTGATCAAGAAATTTGGCGGCGAGGTCTAACGCTAGCTGTGGTGACAACGATGTGGGCAGCGGCTCAGGCCATGTTAGCTTTTTAGCCCCTACAGCACATCACGCCCGGTCAGGCCGCCCATGGCGCTGCCTTTGATAAAGCCCTGCAGGCTAGCAGCTTGCGGGAGCAGTAATTTGTCTACCAACGGTGCCATGGCAATTTGCTCTGGCTCGCACAACATCACATAACGGCCGCTACCGTCGGCTATCTCGCTGGCGTAGTCTTGCGCTGACAGTATGGCAATCACAGGTTCAATTTGCAGTGCGTCGACTTGCATGGCTGCACCTAGCTGGGCAATGGTGAGGCCCTTGGCGGGTGTAGTGCGGGCGCGGTGCAGGTGCTGGATAATTTCTACGCACAGCTGAAAACGCCAGCCTGGCGTGCCGCCACGGCGTTGCACGCCTTGCAGTAGGCTAGGCAAATACGCTGCGATTACCGCGCCCAGCAGCACAATGACCCAGGCAATATAAATCCACAGCAGCAAAATAGGCACAGTGGCAAACGCACCATAAATAGCCGAGTAAGTAGGCACTGAGGCCAAGTACACCGCCAGCAGCTTTTTAGCCCCCATAAAGCCCAGCGCTACAAACACACCGCCCGTCCAAGCATGCACACGCTTGACCTGCGTGTTGGGCACAAACCGGTACAGCGCGGCTATGCCGCCCGCTAGCAGCACAAATTCTAAAATATCCAGCAACAGACGCAAGCCACCAGGCAAAAAACCCATCACACCTTTGGATGCTGACAAAGCGTATGAGGTAATCGTCAAGCTAGCCGCCAGCAACACAGGGCCAAGCGTTAACACTGCCCAGTACACCAGCAAGCGCTGTGCAAAGGGCCGCACACGGCGCACGCGCCAAATAGCGTTGAGCGTGCGGTCAATCGTAAATATCAAGGCCAGCGCAGTGACCAACAACAGCGCCAAACCTGCTGCCCCCAAGCGCGATGCCTTGCTGGCAAACTGAGTGAGGTAGCCCAGCACGCTGCGGGCGATGTTGTCGGGCACTAGGCTTTCTATCAACCACTGCTGCAACACGCCTTGCATTTTGGCAAAAATCGGAAACGCGGTAAAAATAGCCAGTGCCACGGTAAACAGTGGCACCAAGGCAATGGTGGTGGTAAAAGTTAAGCTGCTAGCGGTGAGCCCCAAGCGGTCTTCACGAAAGCGCTCGCGCAGCACCACTGCCGTGTTACGCCACGGAAATATTTTTAACGTGGCCAACAATTCTTTCAAATCGGCCATCAGTCGCGTCGTAAATAAGCCTAATTTTTGCTGCATAGAATCCATGCCGTTATCATGCCATCCAAATAGGTAATTTTGACGCATGAAAAATTCTGTAGATTTCACCCGCTGGCTGGCTGTAGGCAGCCTTTTGGGGCTGATTGTTCTGTCGGTGGCCTGGGAGCTGTTTTTAGCCCCATTGCGCCCCGGTGGCTCGTGGCTGGTGCTGAAAGCTCTGCCGCTGTGCATTCCGCTGGCAGGTTTGCTAAAAAACAAAATGTACACCTACCGCTGGGTTAGCCTGATGGTGTGGCTGTACTTCACCGAGGGCGCCGTGCGCGCCTACAGTGACCGCCCGCCCAGCAACTACTACGCCATGGTTGAAGTGGCGCTGTGCATCGCTTTGTTTACCGCCTGCGCTTTGCACGTGCGCTTTCGGTTGGGTAGCCGTTTTAGCGGTTAAATCTGCAGACCTACCCAGGTCCGGCTTTTAACAAGCTGGGCTGATTGGTCTAAGCCATGCTGCAACCATGTTTGTGCCATGTTTGTGGTTTACCATGTGTTGCACCATAAGCCCAAGGAGTTGCATGATGCCTAAAACACTCACCACTTTGCCAGCACTGGTCGCTGCCCTGCTAGCAGCTAGCTTTACGCCGCTGCAAGCGGCTGAGCTTAAGCTGCGCCTCATGGAGACAACCGATGTCCACATGAACCTGCTGAACTACGACTACTACCAAGACAAAACTACCGATGCGTTTGGCCTGGCCAAGTCCATCACCTTGCTCAAGGCTGCGCGCGCCGAGGTGCCTAACAGCATGCTGTTTGACAATGGCGACTTGATTCAAGGCAACCCACTGGGCGATGTGGTGGCGCGCATTAAACCCTTCAAGCAAGGCGATGTGCACCCGGCCTACAAAGTAATGAACCAAATGGGCTACGACGCAGCCAACTTGGGCAACCACGAATTTAACTTTGGCCTGGACTTTTTGCGCCGCACCATCGCTACGGCTAAATTTCCTTACGTAAGCGCCAATGTGTATGTGGACGATAAAGACAAAGACGGGCCTAACGCTAAGCACGCCTTCACACCGTATTTAATTTTAGACCGCAGCTTTGTCGACAGCGAAGGTAAACAGCAAGCCATGAAGATTGGTGTGATTGGTTTTGTACCGCCGCAAATCATGCAGTGGGACCGCCAGCATTTAAGCGGCAAAGTGATCACCCGCGACATGGTGGAGGTGGCTAAAAAATACGTGCCCGAGATGCGTGCCAAAGGCGCGCAGCTGGTGATCGCCATTCCCCACTCAGGTTTTGAAAAAGGCGACGTGGCTGCGTTTGCTGAAAATGCCGTGTCCAAGCTGGCCGACATTGCTGGCATCGACGCCATATTGTTTGGCCATGCACATGCTGAGTTTCCTAGCCCTGCTTTTGCCCAACACCCCAAGGTAGACGCAGCGCGCGGCACCATCAACGGCGTGGCCGCCGTGATGCCCGGCCGCTGGGGCGACCACCTAGGCGTGATTGACCTGACACTAGACAACAGCAGCGGCGCGTGGAAGGTAAAAACCAGCCAGTCCAGCATTCGCCCTATTTTTGACAAAGTGGCCAAAAAGCCCACGGTCGACGCCGACCCAATGGTGGCTGCCGCCATTGCCACCGAGCACGCCGACACCCTGGCCTATGTGCGCGGCAAAGTGGCCGAGACCAGTGCCCCCATCTACAGCTATTTTGCGCAGGTGGCCGATGACTCTAGCGTGCAAGTGGTGTCTAACGCGCAAATTGCGTATGTGAAAAAAGCCATCCAAGGCACCGATTACGCCAAGTACCCCGTGCTGTCAGCCGCTGCCCCGTTTAAAGCCGGTGGCCGCCAAGGGCCAACGTATTACACCGACATTGCCACAGGCCCCATAGCCATTAAAAACGTGTCTGACCTGTACATCTACCCCAACACCCTCAAAGCCATGCTGCTGACGGGCGCAGAGGTGCGCGAGTGGCT
>JANOSN010000772.1:0-2534 GCA_031415895.1 Polaromonas sp.
CGCAAAAGTGCCAGTAGCGGGGCCAGTGCCGCCGCCCATCATCGTGGTCACGCCACTGGCCAGTGCTTCTTCAATTTGCTGTGGGCATATAAAGTGGATGTGGCTGTCGATACCGCCTGCAGTGACGATGCTGCCCTCGCAACTAATTATCTCGGTGCCGGGGCCAATGATGATGTCTACACCGGGTTGCACATCGGGGTTGCCTGCTTTGCCAATGGCGACAATGCGGCCGTCTTTCAGGCCAATATCGGCTTTGACGATGCCCCAGTGGTCGATGATCAGCGCGTTGGTCATTACGGTGTCGACAGCACCTTGATCACGAGTTCTTTGCGATTGCGCCATGCCGTCACGGATGGTTTTACCGCCGCCAAATTTGACTTCTTCACCATAGCCGCCTGCAGCCAGCGTGTAGTCTTTTTCTACCTCAATAATCAAGTCGGTATCGGCCAAACGCACACGGTCGCCTGTAGTGGGGCCAAAAATCTCGGCATAGGCGCGTTTGTGAATCGTTGCCATGTTGTTCTTTCTCCGTTCGCCCTGAGCCTGTCGAAGGGCTGACGATACGCTGTTGCTAGGAGGGCTTCGACAGGCTCAGCCCGAACGGTTAAAGAAAGCCCTGAACCTGCCCGTTAAAGCCATACACCACGCGCGCACCTGCGTAGTCCACCAGCTCCACAGTACGTTGCTGGCCAGGCTCAAACCGCACAGCCAAGCCACTAGCGATGTTCAGCCGCATGCCACATGCAGCAGCACGGTCAAAACTTAAAGCGTTATTGGTTTCAGCAAAATGGTAGTGCGAGCCCACCTGAATAGGGCGAGCGCCGGTATTTTTAACCAGCACGGTGATAGCGCGCCGCCCTGGGTTGAGCGTGTGCTCACCTTCATCTATGAGTAGTTCGCCGGGAATCATTTGTCACCTCGGCTAAGCCAAATAGCCACGGCTACCATAGCGCCCACTGTCACAAAGCCCCACACATCACTGGCGTGCCAGTGGCCACCCTGTAAACCATGTCCTTCATGTGCTATTACTGCTGTAGTCCAAGTATTTATTGATAATATTGCTATTAATTTTGTAGTGAATAGATGGCGCATACAAACTTTCAAAAATCTAGTGGGTTGAACAATGTCTATTAAGCAATTGGTTGGTGCACGGTCACTAGCTTAGTGCCGTCTGGGAAGGTGGCTTCTATTTGAATGTCTGGAATCATCTCGGCAATGCCGTCCATCACATCAGCGCGTGTTAGCACATTGCGGCCCTCGCTCATCAGTTGCGCTACGGTTTTGCCGTCACGTGCGCCTTCCATCACTGCTGCGCTGATGAAGGCTATCGCTTCGGGGTAGTTTAATTTCAGGCCACGTGCCTTGCGGCGTTCTGCTAGCAGGGCTGCAGTGAATATCAGCAGCTTGTCTTTTTCGCGTGGGGTAAGTTCCATAGTGGTCGTCTCAAGGTTGTCAAGATATTGTGCTGCAACTATTGTGCCTGCGCAGCTTTACGGTGCAGATTATCTGGTCGTATTCATTTTGGTGCAGCGCTTTAAACCAGTGCGAAGATTTAATTATGTTCGTCGAAACACGGGTTGAAACACCAAAAGAGTGCATTTACCGTATCAATAGTAGCTGACACCACTTGGCACAAGAGTTGCAAATGTGTATGTGATTTGACAATAACTTTTCAAATCAATAAACAACCCAACGTTCTATTTACTGGAGAAATTCTATGAACCGTCGCGGCACTCTTAAGTCGCTTACCGCTTCTATCGCTTTGGGCTTGGCACTGCCAGGCGCTGCTTTGGCACAAGTCGGTGGCACGATCAAAGTAGGTATTTTGCACAGCTTGTCAGGCACTATGGCTATATCTGAGACCGTGTTGAAAGATACTGTGCTGATGGCGATTGACGAGATCAATGCTAAAGGCGGAGTGATGGGCAAAAAGCTTGAGCCAGTGATTGTGGACCCTGCATCTAACTGGCCCCTGTTTGCTGAGAAAACAAAACAGTTGTTGTCACAAGACAAAGTGTCAGTGATCTTCGGTTGCTGGACATCGGTGTCTCGCAAGTCGGTGTTACCAGTGGTTGAAGAATTGAACGGCTTGCTGTTCTACCCTGTTCAATACGAGGGCGAAGAGTTGTCCAAAAACGTGTTCTACACCGGTGCAGCGCCTAACCAGCAGGCTATCCCTGCTGTAGATTACCTCATGAGCAAAGACGGCGGCGCAGCCAAGCGCTGGGTATTGCTGGGCACTGACTATGTGTACCCACGCACTACCAACAAAATTTTGCGCGCTTACTTAAAAAGCAAGGGCGTAGCCGACAAAGATATCGACGAGAAGTACACACCGTTTGGCCACTCTGACTACCAAACCATCGTGGCTGATGTAAAGAAGTTCTCCGCTGGCGGTAAAACTGCTGTGGTGTCCACCATCAACGGTGACTCCAACGTGCCTTTCTACAAAGAGCTGGGCAACGCAGGCCTGAAAGCCAAAGACGTACCTGTTGTGGCTTTCTCGGTAGGCGAAGAAGAGCTGCGCGGCGTGG
>JANOSN010000773.1:0-1423 GCA_031415895.1 Polaromonas sp.
GCCCGTTGATGGAAGCTTCAGCTTGGGCCGAGAACGTACCCTTTGCCGAGACGCGCGATTATGTGAAAAAGGTATTGAGCAACACCACCATGTACGCCGCGATATTGACGGGGCAACCGCAGTCGTTGAAAAACCGCCTAGGCAATGTGGGGCCGCGTGATGGGGCAGCGCCTGAGGTGAATAAGGACTTGCCTTGAGTGATTTGAGTGCTAAAACTGCTTGTAGTCCTAGTATTTATTAATTAGTTTGCTATTAAATTTATAGTGTATTGATCGCTTAGCTGGGGTCGGACTTCCCTGTGGCAATGCATTTCTTCGTTGTTTAGCCGTGGCGGGCTGCGGGACATATCGCTGGTTATCAACCAAAAAATGGCTGCAAATACGCTGCAGTTTCTTGCGGCAACTCCTCAGGAATAAAGTGCCCCGCCGCCATGGCATGGCCCGTAACCTGCGCACTGCACTGGGCCTGCCACAGTGCCACAGGTTTAAACATACGGTGCACTACGCCGCGCTCGCCCCACAGCACCATGGTGTCGCAGGCTATCTGGGCACCGCTCGCGCGGCCAGCGCGGTCATGCTCTAGGTCCAAGCCTGCGCTGGCGCGGTAGTCTTCGCACATGCTGTGGACGGCGGCATACGGCGCAAAGCAGCGCTCGTACTCGGCCAGTGCTTGCGGTTCAATGTAGGCTAAGCCTGCGCTACCCCAGCCGCCCAGCTTGGCGTGCAGATAGTTTTTCCAGTCGTTTGCAATCATGTTCTCCGGCAACGGGCTGGGCTGAATCAGGTGGAACCAATGGTAGTACGCGCGTGCAAACGCCATATCGGTGGCGTTGTACATGTCTAGCGTGGGCGCAATGTCGATGACGCACAGTTTTTTAACGCGCTGTGCATGGTCTAGCGCCAAGCGGTGCGCTACACGGCCGCCACGGTCATGGCCGCACAGGTTAAATTGCTCAATGCCTAGCTGCGTCATCACGTCCACCAGGTCTTGCGCCATCACGCGTTTGCTGGCTTGCGTGTGTTCAGCTGTGCCGGGCAGTTTGGTCGAATCGCCATAGCCGCGCAAATCGGGCATGACTAAAAAGAAGTCTTTTTGCAGCAGCTGCGCTACGCGGTGCCACAGCACATGGCTTTGCGGGAAGCCGTGTACCAGCAGCAGCGCAGGCTTGCTGCGGTTGCCGCCGTAGCGGGTGAATATCTCTACCTTGTCTGGTGCATTACCGACGGTAAATTTTTGCGTTGTGAATCCTTCAAACCAAGCCATGGTGCTGTACCCTCTGCGTATTGGGTTTATAAGTATTGAGTATTTGAGGGGTACAACACCATGGCTTGGTTTGAAAGATTCACAACGCAAAAATTTACCGTCGGTAATGCACCAGACAAGGTAGAGATATTCACCCGCTTTGGTGGCAACCGCAGCAAGC
>JANOSN010000774.1:0-3768 GCA_031415895.1 Polaromonas sp.
TGACTGTGGCCTACGGTGCAGCTTTAACTGACCACGCATTTTTAAACGATATTGCGCACGGTGCAGCACCGGGCTTTGCAGACCTTGACCACATTGTCAGAATCAGCTACCAAAAGAGTTGGGGGGGTACCAGGGTTGTGGTCAAGGTCTGCAAAGCCCGGTGCTGCACCGTGCGCAATATCGTTCAAAAATGCGTGATCGGTTAAGGCGGCGCCGTAGGCCACAGTCAAAAAGCCCCCAGCGCCGTCTGGAATTTGCATTGTGCCGTTAGTGGTGATGGGCGCTGTGGGCGAGCCCTCAATGAGTGCCTGTCCATCATCTGCGTTGCCCAAAATACCATCTAGCCCAGCGTGGCGCACCACCATTTGCGCAAACCCGTTGGGGCCGCGTAAAAATTCGCCATACCTGTCGGTGGCCAACAGCGGCACATTGTGCACGTCCATATCGACCAATTGGATACCCAGCATGCTGAGAGCTTGTGCTTTGACTTCACCCCAATTGCCCGAGCCGTGTGCTCCGTCTAGCAGGTGACCTGTAGCCATAGGTTTGCCGTCTACCGTGTTGTACTCACGCAGAAAAACTTGGTGCGATGGGTGGGACGTGTAGGTTTGGTTTTGGTCAATAAATGGGGTGGTGGTGTTGATGCTTTCGTGGGTGGTGTCGTCTGCAGTACCCAAAATGCCATCCGCGCCTGGGCCGTTGACTTGGGTAGCGCGGGTCAGCACCATAAAGTTGGTTTGACTACCCACTACATACAGCGGGTCATCTGGCAACAGGGGCACATACACTGTGCCATTGCCGCCTTTGGTCACCAAGTCTAGGCCATGGTCGAAAAATTGGCCAAAGATAGTCATCCAACTGTTAAACGATGGCGATAAACCAATGTCTGGCGATAAATTAAGAATGCCAATCGTGCCGTTCTCGCTAACGGTCAGCCCAGCAGACGTCATCTCAGCATTTAGTGCGTTAAATGCCAATGTGTGTGAGCCTGTAGATGAGGTCAGTGCAATGTATTGGGCCTGTGCTGCGGCCAATAACACGGGGTCTGCACCTGCCGCAAGTATGGCGGCGGCAGCGTCTTTTACTAACTGGTTCTGCGCCTGCAGCGCGGTGTTTAAAAGTGCAATTGCTTGTGCCTCAGCCAAGGGGCTGGCATGGCCCGCCAGCTGTAAGGCTGCAGCTACAGCTGCTGGGTTGTTGGCCGTTTGGTCAGAGATGAGATTGCTGGCAATGCGCGGTTGGTTGTCATACACATTGCCACTGGTTTGGTTGTAGGTGGTTACAGCCGTACCAGCTGTAGGTGCGAACAAACCAGCAGGCCGGGTTTGGGCTGTTTGCAGGTCAGCAGCAACTAGCCTAGGCATGATGTTGTCGGCTGCGCCCATGCGCTCTTGGCCTGGCAACAGGCTGTTCCAAGTACCGTCTACCGTGCGCAGACCGAAGGGCAGCAGCGTGCTACCTACTAGTGCTGGTAAGTTTTCGGCAGCGCCCGTTACGGGATTGGTGCTGGCTTCAGCAATCTTGATTTGCTTCAAAATAAAATCGAGGTCTTGCTGGGTGACGGTAAAGTTGTACTGGGGGGTTGCCATGATATTCTCCTTAAGGGTTGGAATGGTTAATTACTAGCAGTGAAAACGACTAACAGAAAAGGGTGAAACTACATTTGTAAAATAGCGCGAGCTATTTGCTGCGGCTGGCCAAGGGCGGGCACCATGAACCATCGGTCTAGGGGTTCATTGCCTACACGCACCATGCCGGTGTGGTTAGCTAAATCGCTGTCAATCTTGGGGTCGTCGTTGAAAAACCCCAGCTTGCGCCTGATGACATCCATCTCTTTGGGCTGGCCCGTCAGAAAAGTCCAGCCGGGTTGGATGTCATACCGTTTGACGTATTCTTGTAGCGCCACAGGTGTGTCAAATTCAGGCTGCAGCGTCATAGACACCATGAAGATGTCTTTGCCCAGTCGCTTTCCTAAGGCCTTTTGAACCTCCAACAGGTTGGCAGTGTTGCTTGGGCAGATGCCTGTACAGATGCTGTACATCATGTTGAACACGATAATTTTGCCGCGCACTACATCGTCGTAAAACCGTAATTTTTCGCCCAAATGTGTTTGCACTACAGAGTTAGGAAAGTAACGCGCTCGCGGTGCTAATTTGGCTTGGGTAGTTGACGCGGATAGCGTTAACACTGGGGCCAGTGCAGCGCTGCCCATCCATTTAAGCCAATCGCGTTTAGCATTACCAGTGCCAACTTGGGTGGTGATTATTGTGCTCATTGCAAGGCTCCCTGTTTATTCAACTACATCAAAACGCAGCATCATGGCGTGGTCTTCATGCACAAGGTTGTGGCAATGCATGGTGTATTTACCTAAAAAATCTCTGAAGCGGATGAACACGCGCACTTCTTCGTTGGGTTCTAGCGAAAACACGTCTTTGCGTCCTCGTTCATGGGGCGGCGGTAGCTTGCCGTTGCGCGTTAGGATGCGCCCCTCTTCTAAATGAATATGCACAGGGTGGTGCCAGCTACCTTTGCCTTTGAGAATCCAGATTTCGGCGGTGCCGCGCTTGGGGCTGACCGCTGGTGTGGTGACATCAAATATCTTGCTGTTGATGGTCCAAACTTCGTTTTCTTTGTCAAACTCAAAACGCCTGGTTTTAACCACCTCAGCCAAGTTGATGGGCGGACAATCGCGCAGCTTGGCGGGTACTTGACTCATGTCAGGCATAGCTGGATCACCACCAATATCAAAACGCATGATTTGCGCGCCAGCGTTAGTGAGCAAGCCATCTAGCCCGCGTATATTGGTTAAAGGCCCTTCGGGTCCGCGGCCGTCTGTCTGCACCAAACGGTTGACCAGGTACAGCTTGCTATGGGCCGGATACTTAGAAAAATCAATCACGATGTCGCCACGCTCAGCTGGCGAAAGGTGCACTTTGCTAGACTCCAAAGGTGCGGGCAAAAGATTGCCATCATTAGCGATGTAAGCGAAGTTTTGGTTAGCCCCGCTAGCGTTAGTTATATATAGCTCGTAGAAGCGCGAAACACTCGCGTCAAGTAAGCGGAATCTATACTTGCGCCGCTCTACTTGAAAGTAAGGCTGTATTTTTCCGTTGACGCACACCTTATTGCCCAATATGCCTTTGGTAGCAAATTGGTCAAACGCCAGATAACCGCCCGAGTCAAATTGCTTGTCATCTACGGACAGGGGAATGTCGTACTTTCCCACACCGCTAGGCAGGCGCAATGCTTTGGGGTTGGTATCCAGCTCGTTACCTGAGTCAATGTCATCAAAGAGCAGATAAAAACCAGCCAGGCCGCGGTACACATTGCCGGCTGTAAAGTCTGTGCGGTGATCGTGGTACCACAATGTGCCCAAGGCTTCACGCGGATCACCCTTGGTGGCCTGATACTGCGGTTCGTCATAGCCTGCATAGCAGTTGGGGTAGAGGTGGTCTTTATATGTGCCTGACGCTGCCAGTGTGGGGCCAAATTTGGTGGCGCTGTAGTAATCGCCTGCATACCCATCGCTTTCTGAGGCTGCATGCAAATTATGCAAGTGCGTGCTGATCTCTGGTGAACCATGCCCCAGTGTGTTGGCTGGTAAATTATTGATAATGCGTACGATGACAGCTTGACCATACCGCTCTACAAACGTAGGCCCAGGTAGCATGCCGTCGTAACCCCAGATGGTTTGTGTAGGCAACTGAGGGTGAAACGAGTGCAGCGCTTGGCGCACGTTAAGGGTGTAGAACTTTTGCGGTCTCCAGT